>DATBXD010000025.1:0-9722 GCA_036514475.1 Nitrososphaerales archaeon | reverse complement strand
GGTTCAATTCCTGCCGTGGGAATGTTGGAATCTTAAGGAGGGAATAATGAATATCAAAAGAGCTAAAAGTGTAAAAGGACCAGACCCAACATTCTTTGGGGTTAAGCCGGGATCAGCATTTAAATCTATTCATGGTAATATTTATATAAAATTAAGAACAAGCTCTAATTATGCATTTAATGCTGTTAGCATAGAAAATGGACAATCTGTTTCCTTTAATCAAGATACAACAATAATTCCATTACCAAATGCAGTTTTTATCGAGAATGAATTAGAGGAGTAGTTGGAGAAGGGTATGAAAAATAGAGAAGAATTACCAAGTATGACCATTGAGGTAAATACTCCAGATGGGGTGTTGTATTATACTATCTGTGAATCTGAAGAAAATATCCCAATTAAAGTTATATCTACATTCGGAAAAGCCGGATCAGCTTTAGCTGCTTGGGCACAAGCTGTTGATATTCTCGTCAATATGTTGCTTGAGAAGAAAACTCCTATCTCAGAAATTATTGATAATTTATCTAATATTACTAATAGCAGAACAATTAAAACAAATGTAGGTGTTAGGGTTGGTAGTGGTCCTGAAGGTATAGTTATTGCATTTCTAGAGTATAAGAGACAAAAACACAAGAGGAATCAAGTTGCTATCTGATGGATTATATCAAGTAACAACATCATATCTTTGTGCAGGATTTGTGGTTGAGAATGGAAAGATTACAATGTGTGCTCCAATTCTTAGAAAGAAAATAAATTATTGGATAACAATAGCAAAGAAATGCAATATAAAATAGAATTCATGCCTAGATATGGTACTACAATCGGTATCATATCCCAGATAGATGAAGAATTAAAAGAAGATACAATCGGACACATACGTCTTGGAGATAGGGATGAGCAGGAAAAATGGGCGAGGATAATAAGTCAGTTGAATCAAGAATGGAAGAAAGAGATGGAGAAACACCCTCGCCAGAAATTAGAGCGGGATATATATTAAACTTAATAAAAGATACTAATAATAACATCACAAACTGGGATCTTGTTTGTTTCTCTATTGAGTTCTTAGCTTCTCAAGTTTTGGTATATGATTGGTTAGATAAGAAAATTGTAGAATTGTTAACAATGAAAATCTATCAAGCCCATTACTTTAGGGATGAGATCCCAGAGACAGGAATATTCAAATAGAGGATTAATCATGACAAATAAAGAATTTCTAGTAGAGGGTAGATTAGCATTAATTGCAATGGTAGAAAACTCAGAGGTATTGAGAAAAAGTGGTATTTTAAATATACTTAAATCTAATTCTCTTAGTGCTCTTAATGTATCACATAAACAATTAAATGATCTATCTACTGATGAGTTATATGATGTAATCGATTTTATGCAATGGATTATTGATGTAATTTATAGTTTTAAATCTGCTGCTATTGTAGTTTCACATAATAAATTCATTGATGAATTGGAAAAAAAATGATAATTTTTGATGATATAATCAAAGTAAAACACACAGTTAAGTGTGAATGTTCAGTAGTATTTAGGAATATGGGAGAGTGGTTGGATCATAAGAGAGAAACTGGGCATAAGAAGAAAAATCATGTAGCATACTATGCAATTGGAGATGAAATATCTTTGATTAAAATATTTATGGAGGAAAAGAAATAGTAAAACTTAGGAGACTAACATGAAAATGATTATTGATTATAGTAAATTTCAAAGAGAACTAGTTAATCTTAGTTGGGCTGAAAGTTCTAATGAGTTACTTTTGAATATTCTTCGAGATTCAGAAGTCTTAGAAGGAGATAGAAATATGGAAGAAAAAGTTTCAATCTTCCCATCAGAAATAAATCTAGATGCTATAAAACATATGAGAACAGAAAAGAAACCTCCTCTTGGAGTAATACCTAAGAAAATTTGGGAGGAAAAAATTAAAATAGAAAGATATAGAGATGTATATCATGCTTGTATTAGATATAGAGATGCAAAGCTTCCAATTCCAATAGAATGGATTATTGAATTACAAGATATAGTAGTAGAAATTTTAAGCAGTCATGATATTAGAGATCCATATAGTCTTATGTTCAAAAGTGTTTTTGAAAAATGAACGTAGATTTCGATATTCCAGACCCAAAAAGAAAACTCTACAAAGAATCATGGGATCTATTTAGACGTGCATCTAATCTTCAAGATGCTGTTCATCAGTTAGAAATAGAATCCTTCTTCATGAAAGACGAGAAAATGAAGATATTTTATACAGCCGCTATTGCATCATTAGAAAAAGATAGAAATGAAACAATTGAATTTGCCATAGAAAGATACCAACAATATAAGAACTATGGCATATAGTCGAACACCAAAAACGATAGAGAAGGTAGAGATTCTATTAGATGAGATGGTAGAATGTGATATTGATCTAGAATGGTCAGTTGCGAAACCTAAAAAATTAGCTTACAATATATGGCAAGCTATTAAGTATGCAGTTAAAAGTAATAAGCCTGAATATAAAAAGTATGCAGTTTTAGGAAGTAAATACAAAATAGGGGTAACACTAGATACAGTAACAGCGAAACTAAAATCACATGCAATAGTGAATGGAACAATCATAAGAGACACGAATGATGTAATTGAAGTAATAGGATGTGCTATTGGTCTCAAATTGAAAAGTATGATTTTCCCTGATATTAGAGAACTATCAGATAGTGATGATGAGATATTATCAGTATGGTGTATACAGAATGATTATACATACAAACTAACTACAAGAGGTTTGCAACTAAATGGCTGACTCAATCTTTTCTAAATACCGCATTAATGATAAAAAATTAGAAGTAAAAGATGAGGTTGTAGCTGTTCCTAATATCATAACTAGATATATGGAAAAGACTTCAGAGATTCCTATTGTTGAAGAAGCAAGAGGAAAAATAATAGAGAAAGAAAGAAAAGAAGAAAATATAGAAATAAGAGAAAAAGTACAAGAGATGCTAAATAAACAAGCCAATGTATTTGATAGATTAAAGAAAACTTCTGGGGCTCCAAAGGATGTAAGTGGTTTAAAGAATGTAGAATATGAAGATCACAACCCCCGCTTTATGAAACAATTCCCTCGACACGAATTGAAGCACAAAGATCATTCTGGAATAATTATTGCAAAACAGTGTCTTAGAAAGTATTTTTATCGAGAGATTCTTAATTTAATTACCAATGAACATAATGTTATATTCCTACCCTGGGGTACTGCTTACCACATATATAGAGAAAAATTGTCTGAATTATATGGCTACGGTGAAAATGAACCTAAAGTGTACGATGAGGAAAAAGCTAAAGATGCACATAAACAAGCGGCTAGAGAAGCTACAGCTTACTGGCATAAACATGGAGAGGATCAGAAGGTAGGTACTAAGTATGATTGGTATACAACTGAAAGATTTTATTCTTCACTTGTAAAAGCATTTGAGCACTGGGTAAGTGAGAGAAAGTTAGGGAGAGTAAAAGTTATAACTATCGAACAATATTTCAATGTTCAAATCAAAGATGGTAGATATGTACAAGGAAGAACAGATGAAGTTGTTGAGATAAAAGATGAACTATGGGGTAGAGACTTCAAGACTACTGGAAAACCTCAAGAATGGTTTAAGAATCAATTAAATCCAAATAATCAGGTTAGAACATATACCTTTGGAACATCTAGACTATCAAATAGAAATGTTAGAGGGATTCTAATTCAAGCTCTATTTAATGGAAAAAGCACAAAACAAGGTCCAAAGGGTCCAGATATTTATGAGGAAATTATTGAGGTAACTGATTATGAGCTTGAACAATGGGAGGAGGAACAAGTACAATGGAATAATATTCTAGAATTATGTAGAGAGAAAGATGTATGGCCTCAAACTGAGACTCAATGTGCGTGGTGTGAATACAATATTGTATGTAGAAAGGGTTCTGAGGCATCTATGGTTTATACGCTAGAAAATAAATTCCAAAAGAAATTGAGAGACCCATCTAGGATGGATGATGAGTAAAATAAATTGGGAACTTGAGGACACAAAAAGGTACATAGAATCAAAAGGTTTTGTATTGAAACATACTCTCGGGAGTATTAACTACACTTGTTATGTATATTTAAAATACAACAAGAGAATAGAAATATGGGATGATAAAAGTGGAGAAGTTTTAGTTGTGAATGTCATGGGGCGACCAATTAACATCGAGGAGCTATAATGTCAATGTTAAAGAGATTCAACGTAACTTTTAGGAAGAAGCTCTCTGATACAGGAGATAAGAAGTATCTCAATATTCAAATAGGAAAGGGATATGAGACTGAGAAGGGCCATATTGATGTTATCATTAATTCTGTTCCATTAAATTGGGATGGTAACATGAGATTATGGTTGAATGTTCAAGCTGATGATGATGAAATTGATGAGGTTGAGTAAATGTTTGAGAAATTAGCTAAACCTGCTAGCATTCCAATCAAACCGAGATATGAAATCGAGTTTGAGGATTTTGATGACTCATTTAATCCAAGAAGTGGTTGGATTACTCTACTTTATGGCGCGAGTGGATCAGGTAAGACATGGTTGGCAGGGACGGCTGACAGAAGTCTATACTTAAATACAGGTGGTGGAATTGATACATTGAGATCACCATTGTTTAAGATTAAATATCCTAATATCAAAAGGAAATTAGTTAATATTTATGAAACATTTGACCAAGGAACAATTAAGAAAGCTATTGGATTTGATAAAGTAACTGATACTATTGATATGTTTCTTGAAGATGCTGATTTAAGAGACTTTGTTAGAACTATTATTATTGATGATGCTACAGCTTTACGCTCATTTGCAAAGTTAAGAGCGGTAGAAATCTTTGATGACCAAAGAGGCTTGAGTGGAACATCACGGAGACAATTAAATAGATTTATTCAACAAGAACCTGATGACGTTTTCCGTGAAATGTCAATGATTGATTGGTTCTGTCAACAGTATATTCCTATCTTTAGAGCTGAAGGAATCAATTTCTTATTGACTGCCCACGAAAGACAAACATATGGAAAAGCTGTAAAGAAGATGGATGAAAGACCACTTAAATCAGTTAGACCCGGTTTTAGTGGGCAGACTTTCCCAGATGAGATACCTAAGCACTTTGATGAGGTATGGTATATCTCTGCAAAATATGACGACAAACGAGGAAGCTATTCACAAATTAAAACAGGAGGAGGTGGACTTGAGTTAACTAAAACTAGAAGGGCTGGTGTATTTGCTCACTTTGAAGTTAATAAGTCATATGAGCAATTATATCAGCGAAGGACTGAGAACAAGCTCCACCCATCCTTCAAATCTCAAGTAGAGGAGACTTAAAATGGCTAGGTATACTGCTGATCCCACCAAAGATACCGCTGGATTTCCAGTCCTCCCAAAGGGTGATTATCGTCTTTCTATTGGAGAGCCAAAAGCTTTCAAGGGAGAGACAAAGGAAGGCGCTAATGCTGGACAGGAGAATTATGGTATTGGCTTCCTTTGTACTGTTGTGGAGGGACCTGTTGATTTAGATGGTAATCCTTCTCCTGTGGAACACAAAGCAAAAAAGGTTTATAATCGGTTGTATTATCATACTCAAGATTCTCGCAACTATTCCAAAGGATTCATTCTCGCAGGTTTTGGTTTCTCCCTGAGAGAAGAAGATGAGTTCAATAAGAAGATTGCAGAATTGAGAGAACAAAACCCAGATGATCCGGCATTAGATTGGAGTTTCGATCCTGATACTGGAGAATGTGGAGAAGCATGGAGGGCTCTTACCAGTAGAGAGATTATTGCTTCTCTTAGCGTAGTGAAAGACAAGAATGAGAAAGAACAACAGAAGTGGGATGTGGTAAGGCCGGTTCCAGTTTCATAATCTAACTGAGTGCCGGGGAAGGAATAAGTGTCATTGGTGGTTCATCTTCCCCAGATGAACACGGATAACACCGAACATGACGCAGAAGCCTCCCCGGCTCCTCTTTTTTTGGAGAAGAACAAAATGATAAACCAAGAACAACTAGATAATTGGTTTATGTATCATTCACCAGCAGAAGATCAGGTAGATAAATATAACAATATTAGAAGAGCAGCCAAGAGATTTGCTGAGATTTTATTGTATAATACTCCACCAAGTGCAGATCAAACAGATGCCATTAGAAAGATTAGAGAGGCAGTAATGACAGCTAATGCATCTATTGCATGTGAGGGAAAATGACAACTGGAGATGAAGAATTTGTAAAAGAATATTTAGGAACCATTGGAAGCGAAAAAATAGCTCTTATATTAACTGTAGCAGATATATTAAAAGTTCATCCAAAAACATTGTACAGGAGAATGACATATTTTAGAGAGGAAATAGATAAGTTTATTAGAGAAAAATTATGAAAGAAACATACAAGTACCCACTAACTGATCCTAATGAAAATATAATCGGAGGAATTAGAATGAGTAAAAGAGAACCCATGTTCGATTCACGAGATGAACCACAAGGTGAACCACAACCAGAGAATACAACCCTTAGAGAACCAATTAAGAAAGATCCTTGGAAACATCGTTCTACCAATATGCTCTGCTCATCCTGTATGTTCTACGTACCTAAAGAATCTCATTCTAAAATAGAAATTGGTAGATGTCGTAGACACGCTCCAAAATTAGGTGGATTTCCCTCTGTATTTCCATATGATTGGTGTGGAGATCACAAACTAGATGAAGAAAAATTGGGGAAAAATGAATGATTTACCAGTTCTACATGATATAAAATTAAGTGATGAAGAAAAGAATTACCTAAATAAAGCTGCTAAATACGGATTACATCCATCTGCTATTTTAAATACTATTGTTCTACATCGTATAACTACTTATATTCTTGGAAATCTAGTTGGCGCAATGGAGAATCCAGAATTTCTAGTCTTGAAAGTAACACCAGAAGATATACAAAAAACATATACAATTGTAAGAATATCAATCGAGAACTCAATAGTAACAATTCCAATGGTGCCCAATCATGATAATAATACCAAGAAATAAAGTTGCAGTTGTCCCAATCTATGATGCAAAAATATCACGAGGAGGTATAATCAAACCCTCCTCTTATGATTATAAGAGAACAGTTCAAAGGTTTGATGTTTATGGAAGTAAACATTTCGGAGATGAATCTAGAAAACTTGATGAATGTGAAAGTAAGGAACGAGCCAATTATTTAATTGAGCAGTATGAGAATAAAGGGTATATACAATTACGTTATAAAATACGAAGAGAAGATCAACAGGTTGATACTTTAGATGCAGGGGAAAGATGTGACCAGGGGATTGTAAAATACATTGGTAGAGAAGTAAAAGATATTAAGATTGGAGATTATGTTTTCTTTAGTGGATATACTGGAACATTAGCTAATGTTGAAGGCGAAGGTAAACTTATTATCTTGCCTGAAGATTTTATTGAATTTAAATTAGGTGATGAACCTCAAACAGAGATTCCAGGATTATATTTCAAAGATAAAGATGGACATTTTTTCAATGTAACATACGAATCAGTAATGGAAATTATAGCTGAAACATTCACATTAATAGGTAAAACATATAACGTAAATTCACCTAATCCAAAGTTGGAGGATTATAATGTTAGATAATAAATTAAAGAGGCAAGAAAAATTAAATAAAATTAGAAATCATATAGGTTGGAGCCAAATACAAGATGGTACTAGAATGATATTAGATATAGTTATGAGAATTGTAGACAAATACTATGATGAAGATATGCTAGATAAATTGATGGAAGATTATAATATAAAATGACTAAGTATCGTGCTTACCTTGATAAAAAGATAAATGGTGTAGGTCCAATTGGAGCTGATATTCTCGCCATTGGGGAAACTCCAGGTAATGATGAATACTTATTTGGAGAACCATTTGTAGGTAGGGCGGGTGTAGTTCTCAATAATTGCTTATCTAGACATGGAATACCACGTGAGATTATTCGAATAGAAAATCTATGTAACATCCGCCCTTGGAATGATAGGTTTGAGAACGTATTGGGGACACCCTTCTTGCAATCTGGAATAAGATTAATTCATGAATATATTCTTTCTTATCGTCCAACTGTAATAGCTGCATTAGGTAACTATCCAATGCATTATTTAACTGGAAAAGGTAAGAAAGCTAAGGGTAGTATAATTGGAATTGGAAACTGGAGAGGGAGTATTCTTCCGTATGTAGACGATCAAGGAAATGTCCATGAAGATATTAAAGTAATACCATTATATCACCCCGCCGCGGTAAGTAGATCAAAAGGTTTATATCCAATATTTGATGCAGACATTAAGAGAGTAAAAGAAGAATCTAAATTTCGAGGATTAAACTATGATAATAGAACAATCATTACAAATCCCCCAGGTCTTAAGTTGATTTCAGAAGTTGAGAAAGTATTAAAAAGTGATACTATATCAATAGATATTGAATCCATCAAGGGAACTACAATAATCCTTACAATATCATTCTCAATCTCACCATATCATGCTCTAGTTCTCCCTATTCAGAATAATGAAAGATACATATCTGAAATATTATCTTCTAGTCTAAGAAAGATATTCCATTTTGGATATTTCGATACAACTATGTTGAAATTGAATGGATTCTATATAGCTCAAGATGAAATAAGTAAAGAGTACAATACTCCTTATTTTTGGGATACTTACTTAGCATCTCATGTAATAGATCCTGAAATGCCTCATACGTTAGCATTTGAAGTTAGTATGAGAACAAGGATGCCATATTACAAACAAGAAGGTAAAGAAGAATCAGACCAAAAAGGTTGGTCACGGAAAGTTGATCTTGAGCGTTTAATGGTATATAATGGAAAAGATACTTGTGGTACATTTGAAGTATTTTTAGGTCAATTAAAAGATCTTCAAAATTCGGATAATATCAATACATTTCAGTTTGAGATGTCCGCAATAGAAATGCAAACTCACATTTCTGATAGCGGGATGTTGATTGATAAAGATAGATTTGCTCTATTAAAAGGTGCTCTTATTACCAGATGGGCAAAATTGCAATATTTATTAGATGGAGTTTCGGGCTTTGAGGTCAATGTTCGATCTCCTAAATTAAAAGATTGGTTATATAATAAAGCGACTGGTCTAGGATTGCCAACTAGAAGTGTGAAAACGAAGGTGACTACTAATGACGATGCTCTTGTATCACTTCTTGCGTGGTGTAAGAGTAAAGTAGATGAAAGTATCAAAGATGAAACAAAAAAGAAGTATAGAGTGAAATATAATATTATTAGAGCTATTCGAGAGATTAGGAATCTCAGGCAGAGATATAGTATGTATATGGAAGCAAGAATAAGTGATGATGGACGTAGTAGGAGTAGTTATAAATATGGACCAGATACAGGAAGATGGGCAGCTCAGAAGTATGTAGATGGAAGTGGATATAATCACCAGACGAACCCTAGAGATCCTATTGAAGTTCTTGATGAAGATTATGAAAAGTACAAAAATGATGCACGTTTTGTTAATGATATAGAAAAAGAGGAAGATGATGACGAATGAGGGAGGTTATCCAATATTTCCAGGCAAATTCAGTAAACTAATGACAGAGAGAGATATAGTATTAAATAGATTCTTAAAAGTAACAAGGAAAGAAGATAATAAACCAATGTTGGTTGCAGTTGAAGCAATTGATTCTATTGAACCTATGTATTTCACCT
>DATBXD010000024.1:0-2999 GCA_036514475.1 Nitrososphaerales archaeon | reverse complement strand
AGAGTACGATTACTTTCTAACTCGTTTTGGAGAACTTAAAGCAGCAGCCGGTAGGCTGGAGGAAGATCTGAATGTGGCTAGAGTTGTGAACTCGTTGACAAGATACCCCTCAGAAGCTAAGGACCTATCGATCGACTATGCGATCCTTCTTCAGGAGGCTGTGGAGAAGCTCTGCTTAGCTAAATGTTTGAACCCAAAGATACCTGTCATTATTGGACCTTATGCAGGACAGAAGTCTGAAATTGAGCTGAAGACGCTGTTTCTGTATGTGAAAAAAGGGTTGGAGAACCCTGAAACCGGAGCTGCTTCAAAGTGAGTCTTGAGAAGATAAACCAGTATATTTCCGAGCTTGAAGCTGTAAAGTTCTACGACACGGTTAAGAAAGAAAGAGACGACTTGTCCTTAGAGATCAAGTCTCTGCACGAGGTTAAGGTCATTGTTGGTGAGGAGACGCTCACTCTTGCTCAGCTAATAGAGAAAGTGGCGCAGATTAAAGCAGGTGAGATTAAAACAGATTCTGAGACCCTCTTTAAGAATTTCAAATCCAAATGGGAAACGAATGAAAAGACAAACCTAGTGCATCAAGAATCCATTGCTGTGCTAACCAAGATTATGGTCAATCTGAGAAACCCACATAGACTTGAATCCAAAGAGACCAAGGACCTATCGGTAAAAGTTGAAGAAATACTGAATACCCGCGTCGATGAGAAGATCAAAGCAGAATTCAAAGATAAAGTTGACAAAGAGTCAGATAGAAAATCCGATGATAAAATTAATTCATTGATGAATGAAACCTGGCCACAATGGTTTGAATTAAATCGCCAGCCGAAGATAAATCAGTTAATGACACTCATTAATAGCAACGTCTTAACCGCTCTGCTAGGGCCTTGGAACATACTCTGCCCCAAATGTAAGGCTATGTACTACAATGTAATGCTAATCCCTGAGGAGTTTGAACGTCTGATTACAACAAAACGTTTATTCTTAAATTGTGAAGACCAATTCGGCAATATTACACATGAATTCACTGTTTCTCTCTCAGAACTGCTGAAAAACAGATTAAACCTCCAATCACAACCACCAATCGATGGACTACCATAACTTGTTCTAAGAATTGTTCTTTCAAACACTACGAAAATAATCTACAATGCCCAATCAAACATGGGGACGATGGAACTTGAACTAAAAACGGTATAAGGCTTAATGAAAAGTCTGGTCCATGATCATTGAACCCGTGGAAAACTTGGGGATCATGTTTTAAATTTAGTGAAAAGCACAGAAATGGGGAATAGTACTCAATTGGCTGAGAGAAAAGGAGCGCGAAAAATGATAAATTGGTGCATATTAATATTTTAGTGAGTAGATCGTATCATTATTCTGAAAATAATTGAGTGAATTAGGGTATTCTGAATGCCCAACATGCAATAAATGTATTTGCTTCACTTTATCATCAAATAAAATTGCATCGATTGCTTTATCGACTGTTGCTCCAGTGAGCGCTTTTACAGCTGGCATCTTCTGAATCTGCGAGATAAGCCCGTAGGAATCAGAGGACAAAAGCGGAATCATCCTTCAACCTTGGATGACTTCTAATTAGAGCAATTTCATCTGTCAGGTCTCGCCAGCTGACTTTAATTCCAAAGGGAGCTACCATATGGACCATTTTTCATGTCTGCAGTTTAAGGTTTGCGCCGGCTTAAATCAGTTAATTCTTTCTCATTCTCATCGATATTGGGAAAAAAACGGCCTACTTTTCTTCGTTTTAACTTAATCGAATTACTTTGATAATTATCTATATCAAATCTGCAACTCTTTAGCCATTTGTTCGCTATTTTTATCGCATATTCTAACCATTTAGTAATTCCATCTCTAGGAGAAATCTGGAAGGTTCTTTAGACCAATTCCTATATTCTTTTGCGTAACTAAGGGTTAGACTTTCAATAGTTCGGGTAATTGCAACAAAGCAATTACGTCTTTCTTCTTCCATCTCTGGACTATTATCACCCTTTTGTTTACTCTGAAAGGAGGGCAACTCATCTTCAACAAGTCCAATCAAATAAACATGATGAAATTCCTTGCCTTTTGCCCCATGAATCGTCATGAGAGTTACTGCGTTTGACTGAGGTGATGCTTCTTTTGAATGCATCTGAAGTTCTTGCAGAAATGCATCTAAGGTTAGTTCTTCACCTAAAGACTTTGTTATTTCTCTCATCAATTCTTCCCACACAGAACGTTCTTCCTCATAGCGAGTAAATAATTCGACAGTTGGGTCAATATTAGTTTGTTGTTTGGCTTGTATCAGATTGTTAAACCATCCAAGTGCAAATTTACTAAACATTCTAAAATCTCTACCGTCTCCCAAGAAACGTAATGTTTGCTCAATGATTTCCATTACTAATGCACTTCGGTCTTTTTGAAGCACGATCCTAGCCCAGTATTGCAAATAGTCACGGTTTGATGCTTGAGCTTGTCTAATAACATACTCTAGATCAACCTCTACTTTGGTAAGCTGACTAAAGGTACCACATACAGCCTCCAAGTGTCTACGATTTTGTCTGTCATTAGCAAGCCGAAGTATAGAGTGAAGCCACAGTAATGGTGTGCTTTCAAATTCATCTTTTCGCTGAGAAATAACAGCAGGCAATCCTTCACGTCGCAACGCCAACTCAACACTTTCAAGAAGCTTACGGTTTCTTCCTAATACAACAACCAAATCAAGATGATCAGAATGAATGTTTTTAATATCTTTGGTCACCCCAATTGCCTCAGCATCAGAATTAGAAAAAACTGGAAGTAGACGTATGGTTGTACTTTTGTTTAAGCTAGGTCTGAATGCCTCAAGAGGCTTCTTAACAATGGTTCTTAGAAAGTTGTGGCGTATAAGATTATTGGCCAACTTCACAATCTCAGGTGGGCACCTATAATTCATCGGTAGCTGAATAACATTGGGTGAATAATCTTTTATAAATTCCTCGATTCGTTTGTGGCTTGCCCCATTC
>DATBXD010000023.1:0-11847 GCA_036514475.1 Nitrososphaerales archaeon | reverse complement strand
AATCATCACAGTTCAAGTGCTAAAGGCAGTCTTTGGCAGAACCATCATCAAATCGATTAGCAAAGGATGAAAATAACCAAGAACATGTGATGAGGCAGGTGAGAACACAATCCCATCTAAGCACATTCCCATCTACTGATAGAACAGAAAAAGATATAAAGATAAATACTATCTATTGCTAATAATAAGCTCTGAAAAAAATGAGTAACCCTTTTTTTAAATTAGTTCGAATATTTCTTATAAAAAAACTTTTGCTTTGTTTTAGATAAATATAGTATTCTAGTGATGAAATCTAATGAGTATTCAATTTTCCCAAAAGAAATATGAGGAATACGCATATGTGTTGGATTTTGTTCAGAGAGGCAAATCTAAGATAATCAAAGGGCGAGAAGGACCTATAGTCCAAGCTATAGGTGAAGATAGACTTATTCTACTTGAGATATTAACACTATCAGGTGTTGATTTAGAAGTTTGTGAACGAATTAATATTGGTATTGGTAAGGATAGCCGTACAAAGATTGCTAGTGTTCTTGGAAAGCTAACTTATGAAGATCTTTCTCCAGATGCTGTAAATGAGCTTGAGCGAGTTGTTGAAGTTTTAGTCAAGAATAATGAGAAAACATATATTGATATTATTAATCGACTTCAACCTGTTACTCCAAGGCTACACGCTTTAGAGCTTATTCCAGGAATAGGTAAGACATATATGAATCAAATGATTATTGCTAGAAGTCGTTCTCTTTTTATTAGCTTCGAAGATATTCAAACGAGGGTTGGTTTACGAGAACCATCTAAACTTATTGCTAAACGTATAATTGAAGAAATAACAGGCAGTTCACGAATAAACATTTTTGTTGGCAGATAACAAAAGCTTCCCTTACAGGTATTATTAATGAATAAAACAAAGAGACTTGGTCAACATATTCTAAAAGATGTCAAAATAATTAAAAAAATAGTCGCGGCAGCACAAATTTCAGAGAATGATATAGTTTTTGAGTTAGGATCAGGAAGAGGAGACTTGACTGAAGTATTATGTAAATCTTCTGGAAAAGTAATATCAACTGAAATTGACTATAATTTGTTTCTAATTACCAAAAAAAGGTTAGCAAAATATGAAAATCTTGAATTGATCAATTGTGATGCTCTCAAGACAAACTATGATTTTAACATTTTTGTTTCAAATATACCTTACTCGAAATCAAGAGAATTTGTAGAATGGTTAGTGAAACATAATATTGAACGTGCAGTTGTAACTGTTCAAAAAGAGTTTGCAGAAAAAATCATTGCAAGACCAAATGCCAAAAACTATAGAGCATTAACTGTTATATCACAAGGATTTTTTTTTATAGAACGTCTTTTTGATATAAATAAAACATCTTTTGATCCAATCCCTAAAGTTGATTCAACAGTTCTTCTATTTAAACGAAGAGAAGTGAATAAAATAAACTCCCAAGTAGTTCTATCTTTGAAAAAACTTTTTTCATTTAGAAGTAGAATATTATTATCTGCAATAAAACTACTATTAAGGGATGATAAAGATTATCAACATTTCCTAAAAATATGTAATTCTAATCTATTCAATAGACGAATTGAAAGCTTGAACATAGATGAGGCTTTTACCGTGGCCGAAATTCTAGCTGAGATAAAAAATGAATATCCATAAAAATGAAGTATATCTTCCTTCAGAAGATACTTTATTATTAGATTATGCTGTAAGAAAATACAAGTTCAATATGGTTCTGGAAATTGGTACAGGATCAGGCATAGTCTCTCTTGAACTATCTAAAAGAAATAATGTTGTGGTAGCTATAGATGTTGATATTAATATTATATTAAGATTACAAGAAAGTTGTAAATATATTCACAATATGAATTTGATCTGTTGCGACTCTGCTTCTCCTTTTATTGATGGAGTTTTCGATATGATTGTTTTTAATCCTCCATATCTCCCTTCAGATGAAATAATTGATATTGCAGTTGACGGAGGTCAAAAAGGCATAGAAGTTACAAAATATTGGTTTAAAGAAGCTTCCAGATGTATAAAGGAAAGTGGTGTGATTCTATTTGTCACTTCATCTTTCTCTGATAATATAGAATTGTTCGAATTTATCAAGAATCTAGGTTATGAAATAAGAATATTGGAAAGAAATAATCTATTTTTTGAAACACTTTTTGTAGTTGAAGTGAGATATGATAACTGAAGAATTATTTTGTTAATATTCTAAATCATATAAATACCATTTTGAAATACTTGACATGACTAAATGAGGATTTGGTGCGAATTATTGGATTTATCAATTGCACTAGTTGAACCATTGTATGAAGTAAATGTTGGACACGTCTCGAGAGTAATTGCTAATTTCGGTTTTAGCAACCTAATATTAGTTGATCCAAAAGTCAATCTAAAAAAAGCTAGAAAATTTGCTTCACACGGTGCGTATGTTTTGGATAATGCAACAATATGCAAATTCAACGATCTAATGAAATTCGATTACTTAATTGGAACCACTGCAATATCAAACTCCAATTGGCCTAATATAAGACGGTCCTCAGTTTCTCCATTATTTATGGCTGAGTCTTTAGCGAAATTTTCTGGATCTGTCTGTCTAATATTTGGAAGAGATACTATTGGTCTTAATTGTCAAGAACTAGATTCAGTAGATATGATAGTAAGCATATCTACAAATCCACTTTATCCAACTCTTAATATTGGTCAAGCTGCTGCTATAATAATATACGAACTTTCAAAACACAAATTAAGAGATCAAAAAAAAATAGCTACTAAAGAACAGAGAAGTTTGATGATGTATCATTATTTAGAACTTATAGACTCTTTGGGGCTTCCAAACTACAAAAAACCGATATTTGAATCAGCTTTTCGAAAACTGACTAATAGAAGTCTACCAACTCAAAGGGAAGTGACTTTACTTATCGGTCTGTTTAGGAAATCTAATATGGCTCTGAAGAGACATCAATCTTCTCCAAAACATAAACACATCTCAAAATCTTCTGATCTCTCTTAGGAGTAGGAATTAGAGGATATTTCAGAGTAATCATACTTGGTTGATAGACTCTTAAACTATTTTCTAGAAAAACCTCCTCCAGACTCAAAGATATTTTGCTTTTGTTTTTTGTAATTATTTGTGGCACAACTAATATTAATCTACACCCTCTTTTCAAAACTTTGGCTATTTCACGAATAGCATTTTCATAAATTAGTGATGATTTTAGAAGCATATTTTTAGATTCATCTTCTTCTGGATAATTCTTTAGAGGCGGCAGTAAAATAGGTTCAGTAACTATTCCATCAACCTTAATATTAAACTTACTAGATAATTGACAAACATCAATAGAAAAGAACTTATCTGAAATGTTCTTAAGCATCAAATTATAATTCAAACTCAACCATTTCATATTCCTAACAGATTCGGCTACTCGGTTTTTATCTATATCAGAACCATAAATATCTAATCCTAAAATAGCTGCTTCTTGAAGAATGGTACCTATTCCACAGAAAGGGTCAAGAATCTTTCCATTAGAATTTAATCCGGTCAAATTAACCAGTATTCGTGCCATTTTTGGAGAAATGCTTATTCTTGAATCTTGAACTGGTCTACCTAAATCCCTTTTAATGAATTCATTGTTGTCTATTACTTCCAAAGTATTTCCAATGAAATAATTTTCAGACATCTTTACTAATAATATCTCAAATCCATTAATAATGATTCCTTTTTTTAATATAATATCAGAAATAATCTCTTGTTCAAATCCCTTGAACTTATTTTGAAAAATATATTTTGCATTTCTTACACCATCTGATTCTATTCTTTCCTTGAAATATTCCTCTAAAATTGTTTGTAATTCTGAAATATCGTTGTTTCTGTCAGCATATGTTGATATACACCATTTAGCTTTATCACTTATCCAATTGTAGAATTTATAATTATCTAGTTTCTTTTTAATAATAATTTCATCTCTTATTTCCTTATCTTTAAGAACACATTTTATTTCACCTATTTTATATAATCCTCCAGATTTCTTGATTAAATCTCTACTATTCAATGTTTCAGCATTTAAGATGATTATATGTTCTGAACTTTTTATTACTTCATATTTAACTTTATTTTTCTCAAGATAAACAGTGATTTCTGCTAGTGAAAGATCTCCGAAGGCTGTCACTAATATGTATAGCACGTTCTTACATTCAATACAATTATGATAATGGTTTAAATAAATTCTGGCGTCAGGCTTAATTACCAGCCATCATTTCAGATGGACTTAGAAGAGGTCTAAAGATATTGCAAGGAAAAAACTATCGAATCGGAAGCGGGATGGCTACAACAAGTAAGCAATTCCTTCCAGGTACCCCTAATATAAAAATTGCAAGATTTGCTACGGGTGTTGGTAGAACTGATTATAATGTTAAGCTCAAGCTCATAAGTACAGAAAAAGTTCAAATTAGACATAATGCCATTGAAGCTGCAAGAGTTGCGGCTAACAAGAGAATTAGCGATGGTGTTACTGATTACTTTCTTGAAGTAGTGTTATATCCTCATATAATATTGCGTGAAAACAAAATGATCGCCACTGCAGGTGCTGATAGGTTGCAAGAAGGTATGAGAAAAGCCTATGGTAAACCAACTGGCCTAGCTGCTAGAGTTAAGATCGGAGGTGTGATAATGGAGCTTAGCGTTATGAATGCACACCTAACTCAGGCAATGGAATCTCTAAAAGTTGCTGCCAGTAAACTTCCAGCTCCTATGAAAATAGAGAAAACAATTCTGAACTGAAAAATTCTTTAATGAATTATTTACTAATATTTCAACTAATATTATGCTTATCCTTAGAGGATTAATAGAAAATAACAAAAGCTTAATTATAATATCTTTAGTAAAATAAGTAATCATAATAAACGAAGTAAGCATCATAATGAAATTAGATTATAATATGATTACGAGTGAAATAAGTAGAGTTAAACCAAAGACTGTTTTGTTTAGATGTCCAGATGGATATATTAATCTTATTCAAGAGTTAGCTTTTAAAATTGAAGGTGAATACGATGTGCAAACAATTGTTTCTGGAGATCCTTGTTATGGGACATGTGATATATTTGAATCTACAAACAAACTAAGCGTTGACTTAACTTTCCAAATCGGCCATTCTTCATCAAATAAAAACATTGGAAAAAAAAATGTGATGATTAATATTCATGATTATGTTGATTTTAAGAACGTTATAGAATTATCTCTACCTGTTTTTAAAAAATACAAGAAGCTTGGATTATCTACAATAAGCCAATATCTTCATCAACTTGATTTATCCCGGAAAATGTTTGAAGAAAAAGGATTCGAAATATATGTTGGTAAAGCACATGACCACTTGCTTACAGGACAAATATTCGGATGTCGTTTTCATACAGCTTTTAGTATTCGCGATAAGGTAGAAGCAAACGTTTTCTTGGGACAAAGCAGATTTCATGCAATAGGTTTAGCCTTGGCTACAGGTTTAGATACATATATGCTAGACCCATATTCTTTAACTGTTGAAAACATAAAAACTTCTGCTGATACTTGGTATAAGAAAGCTATCTTAAGAATCTACAAAGCTCTCGATGCAGAATCTTTCGGAATAATCATAGGTTTAAAAGAAGGTCAGATGATGTTTAATAGAGCTCTACAAATAAGAAATCACCTATTAAGTCACAAGAAGAAGGTACAGCTTATCTCTTTAAGGGAAATTACTGAGGACAGATTAGCACTATTTCGAGGAGTTGATGCATTTATTCAAACTGCCTGTCCAAGAATATCCTTAGACGGAGAAAGTTTTAGCAAACCAGTTCTATCATTACCTCAGGCTCAAGCACTTTTTGAATTAATGGATGGCAGAGAATTAAATGAGTTCTTGGAAAAATCATGTTGGCTTTGAGATAGATTAAATAATAATAATTATATGACAAATTGGCGAGTAGTATTGAAAAAAATAATAAATGTTATACCTGGAGAAAAAGTTGCGGTAATCGAAGAGTTTAGTGCTGGCAAAGGTACATATCTATTGAATGGCGAAGTATTTTCTCTAAAGCTAGGTGAAGTTGCAATAAACCTAAAAGAGAGGGTTATAACTGTAAATCAAAAACAAGTTGAGAGAATTCCTAAGTATAACGATATAATCACAGGTACAGTAGATTCTGCTCAATCAAATACTATTAATGTTTGTATTGATTCTATTAATGGAAAAGAAAGTAAATCAGGTTTTACTGGAATGCTTCAAGTTGGAGTGGATCGTTCAGGTGCAAGAAGAAGCGGACGGAGAATTACTGTTTGCAAAGCTGGAGACATAATTAGAGCAAGAATAAAAAGTGTTTTAAACGCAAATATTCATCTTTCAATTGATAATGCTGACGAGGGTGTAATAGATACCGTTTGTAGCATTTGCGGTGGAAACGTTACTGCAATTAGAGAGAAAGTTAAGTGTGTTGAATGTGGAAGTATTGATGAACGAAAACTTGCATCCGACTTTGTTACATTAACTTCAAAACTTAGGTAAAGATTTTATATTATAATCATATTTGTCTCAGGATAAACTAATTTGAGTGCTAATCTATCACAATATATATGGATGGATGGAGAGTTTGTAAAATGGGCAGACGCCAAAATCCATATTCTTACACATGCTTTGCATTATGGAACAGCAGTATTTGAAGGAATTAGGGCGTATCCATCAAAAGACAATCTCAACATATTCAGATTAAATGATCACATAAATAGAATGATGGAATCTGCAAAAATATATTATTTAGATCAAAAATATAATATTGATAATATATGCAATTCTACTATTGAACTTGTTAAACTGAATAATTTACATTCTAAGACGTATATTCGCCCAATAATATATGTTGGGTACAAAAGCATTGGATTGAATTTTACCGATTTTCCAATAAACGTATCTATCATCGCTATTCCTTATGAAAACTATTTTGATGAACCTTTACTTAGACTGCGAACATCTTCATGGAGAAGATTTTCAGAGCAGTCTACTCCCCCATTAGCAAAAGCATCAGGTAATTATCTTAATTCTGTATTAGGAAAACTGGAGGCTATCAAGGACGGCTACGACGATGCTATTATGTTGGATATTCATGGCCATGTAAGTGAAGGGACTGGCGAAAATATTTTCATAGTAAAAGATAATGAATTAGTAACTCCACCTTACTCATCTTCAATTCTTAAAGGAATAACGAGAGACACTGTTATTAATTTAGCTAAGGACTTGGGAATAAATATAAGAGAACGACTAATAACACGATTTGAATTATATCAAGCAGATGAATCTTTCTTCACAGGAACTGCGGCAGAGATTGCTCCAATAATTGAAGTAGACCGGAGAATAATAGGCGACGGTAAGCAAGGTGAACTAACCAAAAGAATCAGTATCTCCTACAAGGATGTGGTTTCAGACAATAATCAAAAGTATAGGAAATGGTTAACAAGAATATACTAATCCTGAATTGATAAAGTGAAGTTAATTTTGATTAATCATAGGCCAATTAAAGTTTCTTTTCAAGGTGAAAGAGGTGCTTACAGTGAAGAAGCTGTTATCTGTTTTTTCAACAAAGATGTGATTGTTAAGCCCTGCAAGAATCTTTACGATACTTTTGAATCAGTAGAGAAAAAAACAGTTGATTTTGCAATTGTTCCTGTTGAAAATTCTATTGAAGGTAGTATTAATGAAACCTACGATTTACTTCTATCATCCAATTTAAAGGTGTTCGGAGAAATAAATCTTAGAATAAAACATTCACTAATTGCTTGTCCAGGTGTTGAACCTAAAGATATTAGAACTGTGTACTCTCATCCACAAGCCTTAGCTCAATGTCGTAAATATATTAGAAATTTGGGGTTAAAGCCTGTAGCTACTTATGATACTGCTGGTAGTGTAAGAATGATAAAGCTCAAGTCATCCAAAACTATAGCTGCAATTGCTAGTGCAAGATCTGCTGATATCTATGGAATGAAAATCTTGTTTAGTGAAATAGAAGATAATAAGAATAATTACACCAGGTTCTTCGCTCTTTCTTTTAACGACTCTTCCCCAACTGGAAATGATAAAACGTCAATAGTATTCACAGCTAAGCATGTGCCAGGGGCTTTATATTCAGTGCTGAAAGAATTTGCAGATAAAGGAATTAATCTAACCAAAATTGAATCAAGACCTACTCGTAAGACTCCTTGGGAATATAATTTCTATCTTGACTTTGAAGGTCATAGAGAAGATGAAAGATGTAAGGCCATTTTAGAGAGTATTGATGAGAAACGGATGCTGACCAAGATTTTGGGGTCGTATAGTAAGGCCAAATCTGATGATTATCAAACAGCAAATTCTTATTAACATGTCATTAAGCGTTGTGAAGTACATTGGAACTTAAGATAATAGAGAACACTGGTACTAGAATAAGTTTTCATATAGAGAAGGAAGACTTTTCTATTCCAAATATTTTGCATCAGGAGCTTGTTAAAGACCCTAGACTAAAATTTGCAGGAGTTATTCAGAAACATCCAATTCTGAAGAAATATCTATTGACGATTGAATCAAAAGAATTGGATCCGATTGAAGTAATGATTGATTGTTGTGAAAAGGCAATTAAGAATGTTGAATTAATAGAAAAAGAGATTAATAAAGCATTGGAGAAGCTGAAATGAAGTTTTGTCCAAATTGTGATACGCGTTTAAAACTTAGACAAGATAAGAACGATCGTGGTGTGATTATGAATTTGCATTGTGAACGATGTAATTTTACAGTTCCATCTGAAACAAATGTAACCATATCTGAATCTGATAATGTTGGAGAGCAAATAAAAGTTGTTAGTGATGAGACTGATATGACACCTCTACCTACAATTGAGGTGGATTGTCCAAAATGCGGGAATAAAAAAGCGTATTGGTGGATGCTACAAACTAGAGGTGGTGATGAACCCACAACTCAATTTTACAGATGTATTAAGTGTAATCATACATGGCGAGAATACTCATGACAGGATTCATCTTCATCTAACATTAACACAATTCTGTTTCTTACTAATTATAATTAAAGATTTAAAAAAAATATCAGATTATTAAGATTAGACCTTAGGCGTAATTGGTTTCGCCAGTTAATTACGATAATTATTATGCTATTGAGGTTAAACCTATAAAATATTCACTATCAACTGTGTGTGCTTATTGCGAAAATTGGAATAATTCTAGCTGTGGTCTAATTACGCCTATGGTCTATTATTAATCAAATCTCATCTTAAGATGATTTAATTATTCGCAATATCTCTATCATGAATAATTTAACCATTTACATGAAGTAATAACATTCTAATCTGAAAATGTATTACAATATTTAGTGCCTGATGAGTTTATGTATTGTAGAAATATGTATATGTTTTATTCTTCACATCTTGAATATATTATTATGATCGAGAAAAGAGTTGAAGAATCTGGATGTTCCAGTTGCGGAGAATATCAGTAAGATGGGCTCAACATTTCTTTTCAAAGTACATGGAAGCGAAATTATTCTATCTATTAGGAAACTAGTAAGAGAATCATTATAGATCTAAACAATAAACCATTTTGAATAAAAAAGTTTATATGGTTTTGAAAATTCGCCTAGCGAAGGAAGAATTTAAATGAGTAAGAAATCTGGAAATAGTTGGAAATACACTTGTAACTGTGGATTCGAAACACTACAAATTGGAAGTGCAGTATCACATATCAATTCACACAAAGATCATAAGTTACTAAGAACAGAACTATAAGGAAGTCAATGTTAAATCATTTAAACGTAATTTCTGATAGTAGTAAGTTATCAGACTACTATACAATATTCAATCAATTAAATTGATATGAATTATTAAATGGTCATAGACTAGATTCGAGCTTGTTAAGCTCATTCCACAATTCTTTTGGTAATTTGTCTCCAACAGAGTTGAAGAACTCTTTTATCTGATCAACTTCCTGAGTCCACTCTTCAACATTAACATTTAGCAAATCATTCACAACATTCTCTGGTAGATTAAGCCCCTCTAGATCCAGCGATTCAGCTGTAGGAACATACCCTATCTGTGTCTTGATAGCTATTCCTTTACCATTAACCCTATCGTTTATCCATTTCAACACACGTATGTTCTCTCTGAAGCCAGGCCAAAGAAAATTGCCGTTACTATCTGTTCTGAACCAGTTGACATGAAATATCTTAGGCGGATTCTTGACGCGTGTACCCATATCTATCCAGTGCTTAAAGTAATCACCGATATTATAACCGCAGAAAGGTCGCATAGCCATCGGGTCTCGACGAAGACGTCCTACATCTCCAACTGCAGCGGCAGTTGTCTCAGCGCCCATAGTAGCGCCTATGAAAACTCCATGAATCCAATTGAAGGATTCATATACTAATGGAGTAAGTTTAGAACGTCTACCGCCAAAAAGGAAAGCTGATACTGGGACGCCATTTGGATTTTCCCATTCAGGCGATAAAGAAGGCATTTGTTTCATTGGTGTTGTAAAACGAGAGTTTGGATGAGCCGCCTTGTCATTTCCAGATAACCAATGATTTCCTTTCCAGTCAATCACACCACTTGGAGTGCTATCCGTCATATCTTCCCACCAAGGATTTCCTTGACCTGTGATCGCCACATTTGTGAAAATAGTGTTCTTTCTGATAGTCTCAAGTGCATTTGGATTGGTTTTAGCATTAGTTCCAGGAGCCACCCCGAAGAGCCCCGCTTCAGGGTTAATCGCTCGAAAATTCTCTCCGTCACCATGAATCCAAGATATATCATCACCTATAGTGAGAATACTCCAATTACTATATTTCATAGGAGGCTTTAACATTGCTAAGTTAGTCTTCCCACTCGCACTAGGAAAAGCAGCGCAAATGTAAGTTACTTTACTATCTGGACTCTTTAACCCAAGAATTAGCATATGTTCTGCTAACCATTTCTCCTCTCGTGCTTCGACACTCGCCAAGCGCAGCGAGTGACACTTCTTACTTAGGAGTGCATTACCACCATAACCTGAACCTATACTCATGATTAGTCTTTCTTTAGGGAAATGACAAATGTAACGTTTATCTGGGTTAACATCTCCAAGTGAATGGATGCCTTTTACAAATACATCAGAATCACCCAGCTGAGAAAGAGCCCTCTTTCCAATCCTAGTCATTATCTTCATATTGATAACGACATATGGACTATCAGTAATTTCAACTCCAATCTGAGAATAAGCGGAACTTTCAGGACCCATAATGTATAGAACAATATACATTGTACGGCCTTTCATAGAACCTTTGAATAATGACTCCAGTTTAGCCTTAGCTTCAATTGAATGTAGCCAATTGTTTGTATAACCAGCGTCTTCTTCATTATCTGTACATATAAACGTAAGGTGCTCTGTTCTAGCAACATCATTTGGGTTGCTTCTATGAAGATAACATTTGGGATAAAGCTCTTGATTCAACTCGATCAAAGTCTTATCATTTAACATTTGCCTAACAAGGTCTGAATATTCTTCTTCTGAACCATTACACCATATTATTCTATCTGGTTCCGTCAAACGAGAAACTGAATCAATAAATTCGCTAAGAGCTAGGTTTTCCATCGATGTGTCACTTAACATCTTTTTATAGCGTTAATATATCAATCGCTAATAATATACTTCTAATTGTTTTAGGAGTTACGCGGTTGATTTTTTTAGTGGTTGATGGTGTAGTCGGATTAAGTTATTATCTCTTAACTGGGTGGTGTATTGGGTATTTGTAATGATGCCTGCGAAGATCGATGAGTTTGACTACATTAATTTTCTTGTA
>DATBXD010000022.1:0-3871 GCA_036514475.1 Nitrososphaerales archaeon | reverse complement strand
ACGTGAGAAACTAAAAGACGTAAGAGACGCGCTAGTTGAAGCTGGCTTTCTTGGCATCACTGTTTACGAAGTGCTTGGACGAGGCCAGCAGAAGGTTCTAGATCTTCAGTTCCGCGGAAGAGAGTACCAGATAGACCTGCTACCCAAAACAAAGGTTGAGCTTTTAGTAGCAGATAAGGATGTGGAAAGAGCAGTGGCAACGATAGTAAAGATTGCATCAACAGGAAAAATAGGTGATGGCAAAATAGCGATTATCCCGGTTGATGATATCATCAGAATTAGAACTGGTGAACATGGCGAAGAAGTAGCCTAGATATTCCAAAGCTGCATTTCCCTAGCGATTTGCGAAGTTAACTACCGAAAATAGTCGAGTCATTCCTCCCAAAAAAATAACTTGAACTCTTTTTTCAGATATATGATCGCAAATTGACTAACTGAATTTGGAAATGAAATCCGCGGCTTGTATTCTCAAGGCTTTTCGTATGAAATAATATTAAGGTCAATTTACGGAAAAGAAATAAGATCTTGTGAAATCAGAGTAGAGAAATCAGCATTCCGTCAGAGCTGATTACGAGTTTTTCCGGCTTTGTCCCATAACTAGCTTAACTATGCATGGCATAGAATTTACCTCAAGATTTAGTTAGGAATTGTTAGAGTTATGGGACTAAGCCAGTTTTTCCTAAAGATTAATAAGATTAATATTTTCTTCATTAGCGTGATTGATTCCACGGTATTTCTTTTTAACAAAAGGGGTTGGTAGGCATAAAGAATATTTGCAATCCTTCGAACTGGCTTTAAGATCTGCAGGAATACAGCAATGTAACTTGGTGACTGTTACAAGCATTGTACCTCCTGGCTGCAAAATGCTTTCGAAAGAGAAAGGTTTGAAAATGATCAAACCCGGTGAAATAACATTTGTTGTTCTAGCGAGAAACTCATCTAATGAGCCAAATAGATTAAGCGCTTCGTCAATTGGTGTCGCGATTCCTTCCGTGAAAAACAACTATGGCTATCTTTCAGAGCATCATTCCTTTGGACAAACCGAGGAGATAGCTGGAGACTATGCTGAGGACCTTGCGGCAACTATGCTGGCTACCACCATGGGAATACCTTTCTCCCCGGAAACAGCGTGGGATGAAAAGAAGCAACTTTTCAAAACCAGTGGGCTTATCATAAAAACAACTAACATCACTCAATCAGCAGAAGGAGGTAAGAACGGGTCATGGACATCTGTTGTAGCAGCCGCCGTTTTCATTCCGTAAAGATTACTTCTAAAGCTCACTTTATCGATTCGAAACTTCTGGTTTTGATCTGGCAAAGTTGAAGCATTCATAACCAAGCAGTGCTTCTAAAATCAGTGGTCTTCTCAAAGTGTTTGAAACACCATCGAAGAGGTGGAGCGTTAATTCTGAACGTTTTAGAGAAGTGTAAGAGTTAGCCAGATTTAATAGGGGCATAAACTGTGTAGGTGACGGTCAAACATGAAGAAGTCTAAGAAGCAGCGTAAGATTAAGACGGCAAAAGCTCATGGTAAAGCAATTCATGGAGATGTAAATCAGCAATTGCGTCACCTTATCAAAAGAAAACGCTAGACAGGTCTTACGTTCTATCAACTATCTAATCGGTGTTAAAACTCGAACAACGGTTAGAAGCATTAAGATTCAGCCACAAGTATTCAACAGCTAACTTGTTAAGTTAATAGATTAAATGTGCAATAATCGTTAAACTTTTAAAAAGATGGAAGCTTAACGTATAGGTATGAGCATCACGCTCAATAATGTTGAGATAGAAGATACCTTCGCGGAAGCATTCCCAATGGTTGTTGGGAGAATTCTAGTTACAGCAAAAGATCAGAAATGGGCTGAAATAGCGGGGAGAACAGCTACTGGCTTCGCGTCGTCAATTATCATGTCGCCAGCTGAAGCTGGTGTCGAGGGGCCAATCGTGCCTTCGTCAGAGACGCCTGACGGTAGACCCGGTGTAATGATTCAGATTTACCACCGAACAAAGCCCGAGCTAAAAATGCAGATTCTAACTAGAATAGGCCAATGCATACTCACGTGCCCCACGACAGGAGCCTTTGACGGTATGCCTTCATGTAATAGAAAAATGAGAGTTGGAGACGCTATTCGAATGTTTGGAGACGGCTTCGAAACAAAGGATACTATGAACGGTAGAAAAGTTTGGAGAATACCAGTGATGGAGGGAGAGTTTGTTATTGAGAGTAGAATCGGGATAAAGACCGCGGTCGCAGGTGGAAACCTCCTAATAATGGCAAAGGATCAAGATACAGCTCTTGAAGCTTCAGAGAAGGCGGTTGAAGCTATAAAGCAGCTAAAAGCTGTTATTCTTTCGTTTCCAGGTGGAATATGCAGGTCAGGCTCAAAGACAGGCTCGATGAAGTACAAACTCGGTGCCTCAACAAATCACCCGTTCTGCCCAACGCTCCGGAAAGTTGTGCCAGATTCGAAAATACCTGAGGGCGTGAACAGTGTCTACGAGATTGTATTCAACGCTCTAGATAAGGATCTGCTTATGCAAGGAACAGCCAAGGCAATCAAAGCCATTTCGTCAGTACCTGGTGTTGTAAAGATATCAGCTGTTAACTTCGGCGGCAAACTCGGCCCAGTACAAATAAGCCTCAAAGAAGCTATTAAGCTAATCTAAAGACCGAACTATCACTATCGGGTAGTGACGCACTGATTCAAGCATCTCCCAAGTAACATCTCCAATACCAACTTTGAAGCGCTCAGCCATATGCCATGGGCTTCGCCCAGCCCCCACGCCACGGGCTCGGTTAGATAACTCAGCGACATCTAGAAGTAAATCCAATGCGAGACTCTTTCCTGAGTAGCCAACCGGCGTCGCTCTTCTTTTACTCTTTATTATTCTGCCTAGAAGATATGTAATAATACCTCCACCAGATTTCACACCTGGAATTGCTTGTGGAAGAGGAGTGTAATTAGTTCCACCAAGCAAGTAAGTCTTGTCAGTATCAACAATCATTACATTGACATCCAGACCTCTTTCTTTCAATAAGAATGCGCGAATACGCTCAGACTCTCTTTCAGGGTCTTCTAAAGGTAGGCAAACATAAAGATAAGGAAGATTACCCGCATCTATACCGCCTTCAGATCCATGTCTTAGAGACTGCAACAAACCTACGTGTCGCAAACAAACCTGTTTGTGAGCAGATCCTTCCTTCAAAGGATAAAATCTAAGTCTTCGCCTCGTTGTACGCGACATATGGCATATCTTGCCTAGCGAACACCCCCAAATCAATCTCATCCACACTTTAGCTAGAACCTTAGCGAGAAACCCAGGCTTTACAAACTGCTCATCCAATATACGGTTCTTGGCTACTGAAATAGCCTTTTCAGATATGACAATAAAATCCCCGTCAGAACATATTGTCGACACTGATTTCATAATAATCGCAATGTAGTCGTCTCCAGGTCTCCAAAACCTGGTTTTCACAGCTGTAACTGAATAGCTGAGGCGTTTAGACCCAACTTTAACTTTGAACGACTTCAGTGTAGACAGCCTCTCGCCCACGAAGAACATCTTCAATCCTATTTGGAAATCGCCCATTAACGATAAAGCACTTCAAAGGTTTTTTAGATAATATTTTTGAGATGTGACGATCTACGCACTTATCATCGGTATATTCATCTAATTCATTCAATTTTACGCTCTTCAAAACACTTTTTGAAATTCCATCTCTTAGGCCGTCAACTACCTTCACTAGTAGAAGGGCGTTAGCATCTAAACGCTGTGCTACATATGCAGCTATCGAGTCGGAGGTAATATCCCACGTTCTAGGAAGGTTGGAGTTGCCAGACATGATATTTGAAGCAACTATAATAGCGGT
>DATBXD010000021.1:0-8778 GCA_036514475.1 Nitrososphaerales archaeon | reverse complement strand
GCTACCCTACTTACAGTAAAATCGAACCAGAACTAAAATCTTTAAAGATGAAAGTTGAACCTAAACTTATTAACAACTTATTAGGTCTAAATCTAAACTCCGATGAAATCATAGAATGCCTTGCGCGCAGTCGTATTTCAGCTGAAGTAAAAGACAATTGTATTCTGGCAAATATACCACGATACAGGTCAGATATACTGCATCCTGTTGATTTAGTTGAGGAGGTAGTTATCGGATTCAACATATTGAATCTAACAACTACGTTACCAAAAACATCACATATCGGTAAACTTAACCCTAAAAACCAGTTTATTGATGCGATACGCCATGTTCTCATTGCTCTAGGACTTATTGAAGTTATGAATTTCAGCTTTGTAAACAAGAAGACGATAATTAATACAACTAATTCTGAACCTAGTCAGTACATTAGAGTGGAGAATCCAAAGACTGCAGAACACGAGCATTTGCGTGACTCACTTATCTCATCTCTCTTAATGACTCTCGAGAGAAATATTCATGGGGAGTACCCGCAAAGAATCTTCGAAGTAGGTAAAGTTTTTACCAGAAAAACTCCAAATGAGAGTAAAGAAGAGTATAAAGTAGCTGTAGCAATAGCCCACACAAATGCTAACTATACTGAGGCAAAGTCATATCTTGAAGCATTTCTAAATCAACTGAGCGCATTGAGCTGTGAGACTAAACATTTAGAAAACAAACTTTACATCCCTGGTAGAGGCGCTACTATTGAAGTTGGAAAGAATAATGCGGGCATGATAGGCGAAGTGGCGCCAGAAGTTATTGAAGCATTCAGTTTAAGGGTACCTGTTTCAATTTTTGAACTAAGTATTGAAGAAATAACTAAGACTTAAAAGAGAACCAAATGAAAAAGATGCCCCCGTCATAAAATACGCGTAAAACGGCGGGTGTTCGAAAAAATGATGTGAACCTCGTTTACCCAGACGCGTAACAGACGGGGAGCCCCGTATAGAGAGACTTGGTGATAGAAGAGATCAGTTGGTCTCTAAGTGAACCCTAGTCGTTCAGAGACGGGGCACACTTTTGATTCGTATTCCACGTAATCTAGAATTCATAACCATTCGTTTAAGGAGTTGAATGCCTAAAGAAGGGTCTACACCCTTAGGACAAACTTCACTGCAAGATTCTGCGAAATGACAGCCCCAACAACCATTTCCACTATCTATAATCTCAATTCTCTCGAACCTATCTTCATCTCTGTCGTCAGCTAGATATCGATAGGCTTGCGAAAGTGCTTGGGGACCCAAATAATTCGTATTGCTGCTCGTTATAGGGCAGGCGTGGAAGCATAATCCACACTTAATACATAAAGCGAATTGAAGATAGTCGTAAAGCTTGTCTTGATGTTGAATATGTTCAGAAGCTAGTTTTTGTGTGAATGGGTCTTTACATATAATGTATGGCTTTATTTTACGATGTTTGTTGTCGAATTCAGTAAAGTCACACACTATGTCTCTTATTACAGGAAGGTTTTCAAGAGGTTTAACTTCAATTTCATCTGTTTCAGATATCAGGGTTTGACATGCTAATTTAGGGGTTCCATTTATCACCATACCGCATGCCCCGCAATTTCCCATTCTACATGAATGTCTGAATGTAGTGGAGTGATCAACATTCTCCTTGATATATATTAGAGCATCCAGGACAGTCATTCCTTTTTCAAAAGGTATTGAGTACTTCACATATATTGGATTACTATTCTTTAAAGGTGTATATCGGAGTAGTTTAATATATTTATTCTTAACCATTTTGAAGCCTCATATTAGAAAGTATTTTCCTACAACTATTATCGTCCCGTAGATAATCACAATAACACCTAACGATAACGTTGACCAATTAACTATTCTAGTCCACTTGTTATTATTCCAAAATTCTGCGAGAATAATTCTAAAACCGTTTAATCCATGGTAGGTCACATTAATCAAAAGCAATTCCAGTACAATTGAGAATAATAAATCATTATATCTACCGGTAACCGATCCGTAACTAAGGCTGTCTAAATATCCTGTCACCCCAAGGAATGAATGAGTCGCCAAATGCACACCCCCCAATACAGCGATAAGAATTCCTGTAGCGTAATGCAAAAACATGATGGATGACTCTTTCATAGACTAAACCTCAAGAAGATGAATAAATAACCCAAAAGAAATAATATTATAGATAGTAAAAATGTTAATAGTAGAAGTATTTTCTGTAATTTATTATTCGAACTTATTTTATATGGATAATCAGGTCTCGATGGTTTTGTCAAGGTAACACCATAGTTGGATAGAATTAATCTAATACCGTTCATCCCATGAAAACCTAAAGCAGCTAATATGATTAACTCGCCAAACGATAGAAAAGGGTTTTCGAGGAACGCTATACTACTATCCCACGTAGGTTCTCCACCTAAGACTGTTCCAACAGTTAAGACATGAACTAAAAAGTATAAAGTTAGTCCCAACCCGGTTATTCTATGTAAGGTGAAGGTTATTCTACCAATTTTTTTTGGAGAACCAAATAATAGTTGCGTAATACTTCGTCTAGGATATTTCACTCTATAAACATGCGAACTGTCTTTATTCTCAGTCATTTAATCAGTAACCTCTATCTTCAGGTTTTATACGATTTATTCTCACTGGAGCATATTCAAGCTTTGGACCAGATTCACCTTTATACGCCAGAGTATGTTTTAGCCAATTCTTGTCATCACGGTAAGGATTATCCACTCTGAAATGGGCTCCTCTGGACTCTGTCCTAGCATATGCGCTTACGAGCAAGACTTCACCTACTTGCAACATAGAGTCAATCTCCATAACATTAGTAAGATTAGTGTTAAATTCTCGATTCTTATCTTCTACGTGTCGATAGGCTCTATTTTGTAGAGACCGAATCATCTTAATGGCTTCAGCAAGCTGATTCCCATCTCTATACACATATGCGGAATTATCCATTATCGCTCTAAGTTCTTTCTTTATGAGATATGGGTTTTCTGAACCTGATCCTCCCATAAGGCTATCAAATATTCTATGTTCTTCTGATTTTACGGCTTCGTTACTCATTTTACTCAAACTTGCTCTAATAGCATGTTGAGCTGCGTTACGCCCAGTTATCTTACCGTAGACTAGACATTCTGCAGTTGAGTTAGCACCAAGTCTATTTGCACCGTGAATACTAACGCAAGCTGCTTCTCCAGCCACCCAAAGACCTTTAACGCCTGTTTCACCTTCTATCGTTGAATCTATTCCACCCATCGTGAAATGGGCTGCTGGCCTTACCGGTATCATTGAATCAATCGGGTCTATCCCCAAGGTGTTTATTGCTAGTTCCCTAATTTGCGGAAGTTTTTCTTTAATTTTTTCAGCCCCGATTCCAGTTATATCAAGCATAACATAATTTAGACCGTTCGGGTGGTCAAATCCTCTGCCATCATTTAGCTCTTTAATTATGGCTCTAGAAACGACATCTCTAGGTGCTAATTCAAGAGCTAATGGTGCATATCGTTTCATAAACCGTTCACAATTTTTGTTAAGGAGAATACCTCCCTCTCCTCTAGCTGCTTCACTGATCAGAATCCCTGATGGAACCAAAGCCGTAGGGTGAAATTGAATGAATTCCATATCCTTTAAAGGTAGACCAACTCTATATCCCATCGCTAAACCGTCAGATGTTGATGAGTTTGAATACGTTGTAAAACCATATAGATTACCTGCACCGCCTGTTGCTGCAATACACGATTTAGATCTGAATCCACAAAGATTGCCACTCTTCATATCTATTGCGAAGAGTCCTACGAACCGGTTGTCTTCTATACAGAGTGAAGTAACGTACCATTCATTGAATATTTCGACGTTATCAAACCTTTGCAACGCACTGAACAATGTTTGCACTAAGAAAAAACCAATCCTATCAGCTGCGTAAGTAGTTCTAGGATAGGAGTATCCACCGAAAACTCGTTGATCTATTGTTCCGTTTTTTCTTCTAGACCATGGCATCCCTAAACGATCCAGAAGATAAATCTCCTCAGGTATTGATTTCACAAATAACTCAACAACGTCCTGATCTGCGAGAAAATCACTACCAAAGATTGTGTCTCGAAAGTGCGATTCAAAACTATCTCCTTCATCTGTTCTAATAACAGCTGCAGTACCACCTTCAGCACAAACAGAATGCGACCTTGTAGTCTGTACTTTAGTTAAGATGGCAACTCTAATTGTACTTGGTGTTCTAACAGCTTCTAAAGCGGCTCTCAGACCGGCTATGCCTGAGCCTATGATTACTAAATCGTAATCAAGTATCTCCAATTATAATTGGCTCCAAGTTTAGACCCGATTACCGCAAACATATATCCAGCTCCTAATATTAACAGTTGAATGTGATTCAATGCCAACGGTAGACTTGATAGTAAAGAATGGCAAGATAGTTCAGAAAGATAGATTGTTGGAGGCAGATATAGTTATTGAATATGGAAAAATATCAAAATTAGTTAAAGATAGCTCAACTATCAAATCAGATTCAACTATAGACGCCACTGGAAAAATAGTGATACCCGGTTGCATAGATATACATGTTCACAGTCGAGAGCCTCATGGAGCTAAGACGACTGCAAATCAAGAGGATTTCTTATCTTTAACAAAGGCCGCGGCAGCAGGAGGATACACTTCAATATTTGATATGCCTGTAGTCGGCTATCCACCAGTTACGACTGTTGACGCATTTAATTATAAGAAAAGAGTAGTTGAAAACAAATCACTTGTGGATTATGCTTTCTATGGCGGAGCGGGATATGGGAATATACAAGAGATAAAACCGTTAGCTGCAGCCGGTGTTATAGCATTTAAGATATTCACTCGTGAAATAGATCATGAGAATGATGATTGGAAGGGAATAATCATAGGTGAATCAGGTTCAAAAACATTGGATAGAATAATGCGTGAAGTAGCCGAAACGAACAAAATTCTAAGTATACATTGTGAATATGATAGATTGATAAGATCTTTATCAAATCGCCTCATTAGAGAAGGCAATACAAAACCGTCGGCATATTACAAGTCTTCACCTAATGCATCCGAGTTCCTAGAAGTTGATAGATGTATAAAGTTGGCTGGGAATGCTGGTGTCAGGATAAACATTGCCCACCTAAGCACTTCAGAGTCCGCAGTCTTGGTAGAAAAAGCCAAGCGTGAAGGGTTGCCTGTATCGGCTGAAACATGTCCACATTATCTTTTACTCACTAATAATGATCTTGTTGAGCGACTAGGACCGTATGGTAAGGCATATCCACCTCTTAGGTCAGAGCGCGATAGATGTGCCTTATGGAAATTCCTTATTGATGGTGTGATAGATTTCTTGGCTACAGATCATGCTCCGCATCCTAAAGAAGCTAAAGAACCGGGGTGGAATAACATATTTGACGCAGCTAACGGTGTTCCTGGGTTAGAAACAGCTCTTCCTCTTATGATGACTCAAGTGAATTTGGGTACAATCGATATTTTCAAATGCGTTAACATTATGTCACGAAATCAAGCTAAAGTCTTTGGAATTGACAATGCTAAAGGTGATCTAAACGCTGGTATGGATGCGGATTTTGTAATAATAGATATGAAACGAGAATACTCATTATCTAGTGAAAACATGTATACTAGAAGCTCAGCTGAAGTGTTTACGGGATGGAAGGTTAAGGGAATGCCCATTCTTACAGCTGTGAGAGGAGTCACAGTGTTTGATGAAGGAAACATAATCGGCAAAGAAGGATTTGGCAAGTACATCAAGAAAGACAAATGATGATCGCAAATACTATTTCAAAGCGTAAATCTGAATTTGGTAGAATCATGTTTAGAAAAAATTTCGATAAAGTAATAGCTGAATCCTTAGCTATCTATGTTAAGAAGCTTAATGATGAGAATTCTAATGGCGCCTTAGTTGTTGTTGAAGGATTAAGAGACTATAGATCTTTGAGATCTATAGGTTTTCTGGGAAACATATTCATGTTTTGTAATAAGAATAATCTTTTGAGGCTTGTAGAGGAATCTAAGAAGTATCGAAAGGTGATCTTGCTTTTTGACTTGGATAGGGAGGGAAGATCTCTTACCAATAGGACCATAACAATGCTTGAAGCAATAAGAATACCTGTAGATTTATTCTTTAGACGGGAGTTAATATCTACTACAAGAGGTAAAGTCAGGCATGTTGAAGAGCTTAGTCGATTTAAAGAATACTTAGAGCCTCTTCTTGATTAGACTAGATGAGAATAATGAATCTAGGCGAGTTGATATGAAATTACGTCTAATGTAAAATAAGCTATTTTCTTGGTCATGTACTATTATTGATACATATTTTCATTATCCACTTTTTGTTCTTTGATAGTGAAGTTTGAAAGAGGCGCTATTCTAGTCAAGGAGTGACGTTTTCCACCCAAATTCTCTTTGACTGCTTTTCGTTTTGTTTGACTATTTCAATAATAAGATTGATTCTGTTTCATAGTTGATGCTTTCTATTAATTGAACAAATCTTCCCCAAGATAATAACTTCTAATTCTGCCTAATATATCTTCAATCTTTATCTTTATTTGCTTCATGCTATCTCTGTCTCTGAGCGTAACTAAATTATCCTTCAAAGTATCATGATCTATTGTTACTACTAACGGTACACCTATTTCATCAAGTCTTCTATATCTTCGGCCTATTGAACCTGAATCATCATAGATTACGTCAAATTCGTTCTTCAAAACATTATATACTTCTCTAGCTTTAGAAGGTAATCCTTCTTTGTTTATTAATGGAAAAACACCTACTTGTATAGATGCTAGAGACCTTTTTATCTTGAGCAAATCTCTCCCCTCTTCTTTTACAAACGAATGTTCCAAAATGCAATATAGACTTCTATCTACGCCCATTGAAAGTTCAAAAACGTGAGGTAATACTTTTTCATCATTATCTGTAACAGTGAGCTCTTTTTTACTTATTTCTGAATGTCTTTTCAAATCATAGTTGCCACGGTCATTACAAGCTACCAATTCTATCCAGCCTAGTGTAGTCTTAACTTCTAAGTCAAATGCCGTGGTGGCATAGAATGCCTTTTCATCTTCTCCTAGTTTTCTAAATCTTATACTTTCTCTATCTATTCCAACAATCTCATAAAACTGCTGAATAATCGCTAGATAATATGCAATCATTTTATTAGGAATCAAGTTTTCTTCAATAGCATTACTGCAAGTTATTTCTCTAATCTGATCATTTATCAGCAGTCTAAGCACAGAGTTTTCAATATCACTAAACATTTCAAAATTATTTACATTTTTCGGGTTGAAGAAAATCTCTGCCTCTGCCTGATAGAACTCCCTAAGTCTCATCAAACTTTGTCTGGGTGATATCTCATTTCTAAAACTCTTCCCAAATTGAGCTACTGCGAAAGGCAATTTACCTCTCATAATCTTGAACAATCTTGAGAAATTTACAAATATGCTTTGACATGTTTCTGGTCTTAGATAAGCTTCTTCACCAACGGCACCCACTTCCACCTTGAACATCATGTTGAATTTAGAAGTGTTTTCTAGAGATCCTCCACATTTTGGGCATTTTATGTCATTATCTCTCAGAATAATATCATATTCTTCATTCTTTAGTCGTTCAGGTATTATTACACCCTTTTTATCCTGTATTAGCTTATCTGCACGTATTCTTGTATCGCATTTACTGCAAGAAACAACAGGATCTACAAAATTCTCAAGATGACCAGACGCTACAAAAACACTTTTAGACATTATCTGTGATCCGTCTATTTCAAACATACCAGATCTTCTTACTATGTTTTGGCGCCATAACTGAACGAATCTATTTCTAAAAATTGATCCTAGTGGACCATAATCCCAAAAACCGGCAAATGTATCAGAATATATTTCGCAACTTGGAGCATAGAATCCTCGCTCGAGTGCTAATCGCATAATATCATCATAATTCAATATATATTACAGCCTTCTTAACGACCAATTAAATTTATCTACTAAAGAATCTAAATTGACTATTTGAAACTGAATATCTAGTTCGAGAAATTGAAGAAATTAATCTCTGATTTCAAAAATAACTTCTATTTCTACAGGTGCGTTTCCAGGAAGCTCGGAAACACCAACTGATACCCTAGCATGCTTACCCCTATTCCCAAAAATTCTAACTAAAATATCTGAAGCACCATCAACAACTCTCGGTTGATCAAAAAAAGCTTTTTCAGATGCAACATAACCTACAACTTTTACAACTCTAGATATTTTGTCAAGATTCTTTATTTCTGCCTTTACAGCAGATAATGAATTCAATACACAAAGCTTTGCTGCATCATAACCTTCCTGTAATGTTATTTCTCCGCCAACTTTTCCAGTGAAAAGTATTTTCCCGTTAACTCGTGGTAACATTCCTGAAACGAATAATAAATTGCCACTTCTGACTAATGACGTATAATTACCTATTGGCTCAGAAGGCTCTGGAAGATTTATACCTATTTTTCTTAGTTCTTCTTCAGACAATCTACTATCTCTTGACTAACTAAACTACTGTGATAAAAACAGAATGAGTGTCTAGTTGATTATGCATGAAACATAATACTACAAGACACCATTTTGTTGTATTTAGGAGTTACGCGGTTGATTTTTTTAGTGGTTGATGGTGTAGTCGGATTAAGTTATTATCTCTTAACTGGGTGGTGTATTGGGTATTTGTAATGATGCCTGCGAAGATCGATGAGTTTGACTACATTAATTTTCTTGTA
>DATBXD010000020.1:0-2501 GCA_036514475.1 Nitrososphaerales archaeon | reverse complement strand
GAGAAAAAGAGATTGCAACTGCCCCCAAACCCACTAGAACAAGTAAAATCTCCTCTGTAGCGTAAGCGGTGGACGACAGTGCATCTGATCCAAACACCGCAAGAGCTTGACCATTTGTAAGACGTTCTCCCTCAAGGGCATTAGTGGATAATGGTTTTCCAAGAAATATCCGTCTTATGAGTTGTTTCATGTCAATCACTTTCTGTTAAGATAGGATGCGCTCTTACGCTTCAATCCACAAATTCAGCATCTTAGGAGGATGCTCACCTAGTGATAAATAAATAGTTATAGCAAGAGGGTTGTGAAGTAAAACCCATCTTTTCGGTAAGATTATTTTCTGCAGCAGCCTATTTCGGCCTATCTGCGGGATGAAGGTTCCTCATCAGATGCGTTAGAGCTATGTTTTATTATCTCTTCAATACTGTGAACTAGGCTTTCAATAGTCTTAGCAGCTTTAGCGGCATCCACGAAATTTCCAACCTTAATCGCTTCGTTCGCTATAGTTAGAAGCTTCGTGGCCTCAGCGAATTTAACCCTAGCCTCGTTCGTATTCTTAACAACTTTAAGAGCGTCAATAGTTTTAGATAAATCATCTAACCTGGATGTTAAATCTTTAACAACTACTTTTAGATTGTCGCCGGAGTTAGGTATTTCCTTCCAGAATCTAGAATTGCCTTTTTCAGCTTCTTTGGACATTTGTTCGAGCTCATCAATAGATCGTTCTTGATCATTTTCATCCCGGAGATTTTTAGATTGAGCTATATGCTCCTTGGCGTTATCAGTTGAATTCTTCACTTCTTTTGACGCTTGTGGTAAAAGGAGATCTGCCCTTTGCTCTATCTTTGATATTCTTTCGATGGATTTGTCTGTAAAATCATTTATTTTACTACTCTTTTCATTCGTAGCTACGCGATCAAGGTCTACGCTGAGTCTCTGAGTTGTGCGCTGTATTTCGCCTAGATTCTTTGCAGCTGATTCAAGGTCGCCTATATCAGCAAGTTTTACAACATCGATAAGAATTGTTCTTGCGTGTACTATTCTTTCAGTCATGTTGGTGATGTCATAGCCTTTATGCCCCACTTCTTTTGTAATATTTTCCAATCGTTCAACGAATATTCTGGTTCTGTCTGCACTCTGCGTAATTGTTTCCGTTGCGGAAAGTGGAGATGTTACGTTCAGGTCTTTGATCTGACGAATAGATTTCTCAAAGTAGCTCATGGCTGAGATTGCGTTTTCAGTAGCTACATCGATATTTGTGGAGCTAAAGGCTAGTTTAGATTGATCAGATTTCAGACGGCCTTTTTCAAAACTTGTCTTCGCCTCTTCGGGTATGGTTACGCCGTTGGATTCAAGTTTTGCAAAGATGTAAGTTAGGTGCTCTTGAGCTTTCTCTGCGATGGAGATAATCTTCTCTGAGTTCGCCTGGTCTTCATCTTTGGATTGAGCTAAAACATAGTTAAATGAACCCGTTATAATAGATAAGAAGAATAACGCTATCAGTGATATCGATATTGCTTTGATACGTTGACGGGATTTTAGTCTCATGTGCACCATGGAGTTAGTATAGGGAGCTATTTTAGGAACCTCCGGTTCGTTTTGGAACGGATGTTCCACTTTAGGTGTCATCCCCCTTTATTTTAATTAGGTTTTGACCGCCTATCTTTTGAATCTCCACCAAATCCTCTCGGACCAGTCTTCTAGTCATGCGCCACACAGTGGTCTTGGGAAGCTTGAATTTTTCTCTGATCTCAGATTCGAATGCTTCTCCTCCACTGTCGGCTAAGTATTGTAATACATCTCGATCTTCTATTCTAAGATGTTGCTTGCTCTCGAAGATTTTGGTGATATCTACTGTTCTAGTTGTTTTTTCATATTTTGGTTTATCTTTTGGATGACGATAAAGCGAGGCTAAGGATATGAATATGGCTGCTGATGCTGCTATAGCTAATAGTAGGGTTGAGTTGTTCTGAAGGATTAACAATAGTGGTTCAGTTGTTTTTGGAAGGGCTTGCTCAATTAGTCTTTTTGCACTGGATGCGTATTGCTCAGCATCGAGGTACCGTTCCTGATCGAATGCTTGGTTTGCTTTTGCGAGCTCATTTTGAGCTTCATTAACCGCTATTCCTTTCTTGCTTGCTTGTTCAATAGTTTTTTTTGCGTTGTCTATTATGACGGTGGCTTGCTCTTTTGAGCCCACAGCCCCTAAAGTATATGATACGTTTTGCATGCCTGCATTCATTGTGAGAATGTATTGGTTATCAATCGATGTTATTGATACTGGCATGCTGCTAATTCCCATAATTGTTGATCCCACAGGGAATTCCGCTGAGAAAGGCACGGATGCGTTTATAAGAAGCGTCCAGATTGAACCATCTTTGCTAATTAGGTCTGGAGTTATGTAAAGTATGTTTGTTTCCATGTCACCTAACGTATCGACTGTAACCACCCCGTTACTCACCGCGTAGTTTAGAGGTAGGTTACGCTCGTTTGTCACAATCATG
>DATBXD010000019.1:0-3304 GCA_036514475.1 Nitrososphaerales archaeon | reverse complement strand
GTTCATCACACCTTTGTTATGAGTAGTGCATCTGTAAGGATCAGCCAATGCGAAAGCATACGCGTTGATTATACCATCAATTATCTCTTCGCCTCCTATATCGTCCTTTTTGAATACTGCTCTTGACCTTACAAGCCGTTTAGTAGCTAGATTTGATATTATTCTAAGATAGATTTTACCCCCAGTTATTTTTTCAATTATTGGAGCAACGGTTTCAGCCATGGTGTTAACGGCATTAGCACCCATTGCATCCCTACAGTCAACATGAATCTCAGTTACGACCATGGGACCAACTATTGAGTTAAGTATCTTGACGTCAAGGTCTTTGGCACCTCCACCAACTTTCACAAGTATTGGATCTTGTTCGTTTGCTTTCGATAAGATTTCGTTTTTGGATGCGAGTATATTCATCTTGGCACCATTGGGATCATTTATTCCTATAGCCTGTATCTGGCCTATCATAACAGGCCCTGTATTGCTTGTGCAGAAACCCCCTCCAGGTCTTGCCATTCTAGCAGCGTTGCTAGCTGCAGCGACTACAGAAGGCTCTTCTATAGCCATTGGAACAATGTAGTCTTTGCCATTTATAAGGAAGTTTACAGCTACTCCAACAGGAATAGGAATTGACCCTATCACGTTTTCTATCATCCTATTTGCGGATTCAAGCTTCAAACCTGACATGCTTTGAATAAGTGTAGATTCTTCGTCAGATAATCCCGAAAACGTCTTTACAAATTCTAATCGCTCAGCAGGGCTAAGCCTATAGAAATTTGAAACTTCAGAGCTTCTATTGCTCATGTAATTTCCGCTTTTAATGATACTAATAATGTTTATTTAAACAAACCCCAACAAATCTACGATCTAAGTTTTCAACTCAAGTTTAGCTAGTAACTAAACCTATTTTATAGCTTTTATAACCAAGTCTCAAGTGCTGACATTAGCTCAATATGGTTCTCAGCATACTCAGTCAAGGTTTTTCCAGCTATGACAGCATCGACTGCTTGCCGCATGGCTTTAGCACCTGATCTTGTTCCGTCTTTATGGCCGTGGATACCTCCACCGGCTTGAATCACTATGTCGTTTCCAAAAATCTCTATCACAGAAGGTATTAGTCTTGGGTGCAATCCTCCCGATGCAACTGGGAAGACCTGATTTAACCCGAACATATCACATTTCAAAGCACTTACGTTCATTGAGACCTCTTGCTTTGATTCTGCCATTTTTCCAACTACTGCACCTACATGAAGTTGATCAACTCCGATTATTCTCACTATTTTTGAGATAAATCTCATAGAAATACCGTGTTTAGGGTTCTTTGTGAATGCTGCGTGCCCTGCACGGTGCGCGTGTAAAACTAGGTCAAAGTCTTTCAGTCTCAATGTTTGGAGGCTTGAATAACCGCAAGTCAAAATATCAATCATAGCATACTCGCCTTTTAAGTCACTAACGAGTCTAGCTCGTTTCAGCATCTCACCAGTTTCAGCGGTTATGTTAATGAGATACATCTTGCGTTCACCTGTTTCTTTCTCAGCCATATCTTTCTTCTTTAGAGTTTCCTTTAGACGCGCTTCAAATTTATTAAACGATTGACTGGCGAGGTTCTCATCGTCTTTTACAAAGTCGCATCCACCTATCCAAGATTCATACGCCACTTCCGAATGATCCTTAGTGTTAAGCCCAAGTTTAGGTTTGATAATTGTTCCGACAAGTGGTCTTTTCTTGACATTCAAGATTTTGCGTACACCGTTTATACCATATTTAGGACCTTGGAAGCTTTTGATGAGTTTTTCAGGAAATATGATATCATTTAACCTGAGATTTCGTAAAGTTTTCAATCCGAAGACGTTCCCAGCTACGCTGCTTAAGATGTTAGGCATATTTCCTTCTTCAAATAACTCAATTGGATAGGCTACCTTTGCAGTATTACCATTCATTTCAAAAACAGTCGCGTGTAATTTCTCGACATATTCCTTCATTGTGCTAAGATGTGTCCAAGTTCCGATGGAGCTTTCGGCCGCCACACTACCAGCTGCTTCTTTAAAATTAACGCCTTCAGTTTCGATGAAGAATTCGCAAATAATGTCTGTTAAAGATGGAATATAATTCAGGTCCACAAAGTCAACATATCGCATCTGATAATTACCTAGTCTTCCTCAATAATCTTTGGCTGTTTAAACTCTTCAAGAACGCTCCATCCAAACTCCTGCTGAAAAAAATATGCAGCTGCCTGAGGGGAGATTATTCCTTTCTCAGTGATTATTATGTCAATATATTCTGGTGGTGTCACATCAAAAGCAGGGTTAAGTATGGTTACTCCGCTTAAACGTTTCAAATCATTTTCCGGAACAACTTCTGATGAACTTCTTTCCTCTATCTTGATAAAATCCCCAGAAGCTGCTTCTGGGCTGAACTTGTAAGACTCGGCAGCTACGTAAAACGGTATTCTAAACTCTTTAGATGCTAAAGCTATCATACTTGTGCCGATTTTGTTAACAACAGCGCCGTTAGCTGCAATAGCATCTGATCCAACCACCACTTTGCTAATCTTGTTCATGAAGAATCTTACTGCACTATCAACTATCAGAAACGTTGGTATTCCAGCTTTACCAAGTTTCCCTGCAGTTTCTCTGCCTTGAAACCGTGGTCTTGTTTCAGTAACATATACTTGGATGTTCTTACCCATTTTCCAAGCAGTTAAAATTATTGAAAGGGCAGCCTCTGAGTTGCAGTGAGTTAACAGTACATCTCTATCTTCCACGCGTTTAGCACCAATTTCTCCAATCAGATTGACAGCTTTTTCTGATTCTTCAATAAACTTTGAGGCCAGACTAATGGTGATAGCTTTCACCTCATCGACATTTTTGAATGTGTCTCTCGAATCTTTTACTCTTTTTACCACATATTTAATTGCGTTAGGTAAGCTTACTGCAGTAGGCCTAGTATTGATTAATAACTCAGATGTTGAATCAAGTTCCCTAATGAAACTAGAAATGTCATCTGCTTTCGAGAATCGCGAAGTCAATAGAAGCGCTTTAACGCCTGCTTGCGCTATCTTTCCAGCTCCTCTTATCCTCATACTCATAATTTCCTCGGCGATCTTTCTTACTTCTGGATGAATTGTTTGCAATCTAATTCCTTGTTTATAATAGTCAACAGTTTATTTGGGTTTCGATATACTGGGGGCGCGAGGTAATTAAAACTTGAGATTCAGAGTGAAACAGTTTGAACTCGAGGCAGGAGGAAAACATGTAATTGTTCTTCATCAGGATGATGTTGAAGAGCTAGGAACACATAGTCTAGGTAG
>DATBXD010000018.1:0-2336 GCA_036514475.1 Nitrososphaerales archaeon | reverse complement strand
CGTCTTTATAGAGGTCTTTGAGAGGCTCTATTAGTTTGAACCCCATTTTCTCTGGAAGCCCCCCAACGTTATGGTGAGTCTTTATCTTAGATGCTGGACTACCCGTTCTCGAGCTTTCAATCACATCGGGGTAAAGTGTTCCTTGAGATAACCACTGAAACTCTCCTAGCTTACTCCCTTCTTCTGTGAACACGTTTATGAACTCTCGACCCACTATTCGTCTCTTCTCCTCAGGGTCTTCAACTCCAATAAGACTTGAAAGAAATCTATCTGAAGCATCAATCTGGACAATCTTCATTTTGAAGTTCTCACCAAAGATTGCATTCACCTGCTCAGCCTCACCTTTCCTTAACAACCCATGGTCGATAAACACGCAAACAACATTATCCCCAATAGCTTTATGCATGAGCAGGGCAGTCGTTGAAGAATCCACTCCACCACTCAAAGCGCAAAGAACTCTGTCATTTCCCACTTTCTTTTTTATCTCATCAACTGATTTCTCAATAAATGATTGCATATTCCAGCTCTTAGGGCAATTGCAGATCTCGAAAACAAAGTTCTTAATGATTTCAAACCCGTATTCAGTATGAACAACCTCAGGGTGAAATTGAACTCCAAATATATTTCTTGATATGTTTTTAGCTGCTGCTAAAGGAGAATTTTCTGTGTGGGCAATAGCTTTGAAGCCTTCGGGGAGGATCTCAACAGAGTCTCCGTGGCTCATCCAACATATAATATGATCAGGAAGTCCTTTGAAAAGATCAGACGTATCTTCGATATGTAAAGAGTTTTTCCCGTACTCGCCCTTACTTTTCAACGCAACTTTTCCATTGAAATGATGAGTGATGAGCTGAAACCCGTAACAAATCCCTAAGATCGGTACTCCAAGGTTAAATATTTCAGGATCGCACATCAGAGCATCTTTGTCGTTGACGCTCATAGGACCCCCAGATAGAATTATTCCTGACGGTTTTCTTCTCTTTATATCTGAAGAAGAAGTATTGTAAGGTACTAATTCTGAGTAAACCCCAGTTTCTCTAACTCTTCTGTTTATCAAGTGCGCGTATTGAGCGCCAAAATCAAGCACAAGCACTTTGCTATCTGTTTTATCTATTGAATTCAAATCTTACCCGCCGTTTGGTTCGCAACTAGCAAAGAAATGCTTTCTAACTTATTTAGCTTTTTCAAGCATCCGAGTAATAGTCCAAACTGTCAGGTTTAGTATCTCGGTCAATCGAGACTGATCCCTGTAATTATTAATAATGATTTTCTTGATAACTCCGCTCTCTTCATCAACTTTATAGTTCAGAACATCTTCTTTTTCCAGTCCTCCAGATGAAGCAATCTCCATATCTTTGCTCACCATTACATCAAGAACTTTTTTCAAGAAGTATGACGTAAATGGTGGCGTCGAAGTATTTACAGGAACGTCGCTAACCGGAACTATGCCAACTGAAGAATCTGAAATATATGCGTTAGCAAGAGGCTTCCCATCACTCGCTCTCTTTAGACTTCGGATTTCCTTAAACTCTGTTTTAGATGCTGTTTTGGATGAGGATCTCAAAGGTTTTGGCGCTTGAGATATCTCTTGCTTAATCGGCGCCTGTGTTGAAATTATCGGTATTGAAGATGCTGGTTTGAAGCTTGTCTTACGTAGAATCATGTCAAGTAACGTTAGCAATTCATTTAGTCTTGATGCTTCATCTTCCAGTTTAGCTATTCTTGATTCTATCCATTCTTTTGTTTGAGCAGCTCTTTTTGTATCCTCTTCACTAAAATCCATATCTTCTGTAATGATTTGGCTTTTTTAATACTTTGTCCTTGAAATGCTGTGTGGGATAATGACTCTTTAGTCTAGATGTTTCATCTTCTATGTTTGTATAGTGCGGTGATCTGTTTTCGTTTATGGTTGAAATTAGAAGGTGGGGTCAGGAGTATGTTGATAAGAGGAATTGGAAGGAGTATAACGAGTCTCTTGTGAGGAGGGGGGAGATACTTCTTGACTTTGGTCTGCTGCATGAGTGGGAGAATGGGCTTAAGGGGATGAATGAGAGGAAGAGGGGTGCGCCCTTCCGTTACCCGGAGGCGTTCATGAGGCCTCTCGCGTATGTTCACGTGCAGTCGATCAAAAAGTGACTTGATTGTTTAGTTCGTTTGAGTGAGGTATGGTTAAGCGTATCCTCTCACTAGACACCTATGATTTCCAATGATCTATTCAGTAAGGTGTCCGGCAAGAGTATACGAGACATACGTGCCTGTCTCAAGGCATATTCGTTTGCGTTGGAGTTATTTGACAAATACGTCAGTCTCCCTTCAGCTCCCAACGTCCACTATCA
>DATBXD010000017.1:0-11463 GCA_036514475.1 Nitrososphaerales archaeon | reverse complement strand
TAACTTGGAACGTCACAAGGGATAGCACATTGCAGATGACTGATTATTTTGATATTAAGGGACTTTCAACTATTATTCTTGTATCACCTAACGGCGAAGTAAAGGATCAGTTCACTGGTCTAACAGATATCAATAAGCTTTCTAATGCGATAAATAATCTCATTTAAAGCATTATATATTTATCTAAACTGATTCCTTGCTGATTATGACAGGGCAGATTCAACGATGGTAGACATAATAACAGTATTCATATCTCCATTCATACTGGGGTTATTTGTTCTTCTATCACCCTGTGGGTATGCATTAATTCCAGGATATATCGCCTATAATCTTGGATCCGATATTACAGTTTCAAGAGCTTTGAAAGGTGCGGTAACTGCTACTCTTGGACTTATCTCGATATTTTCATTAATAGGAATTGCCGTAACTTTTGTAGGTTGGTTGGTAAAACCGTATATTACTTTGGTAACTATTTTAGCTGCTGTTATAATGATAGTATTCGGATTATCTATCTTGTTAGGCGTAACTTTTCCAATGACTGGTTATTCTTTTGGAAATTCAAACAGAAAGGGATTATTAGGTTTCTATTTATACGGAATAGCATATGGTCTAGCAGCATCGGGTTGCACTGCCCCGATTTTTTTCTCCACAGTTTTTCTCGCTATAACAAAGGCCGGAACTATAGGTGGCTTTATATTCTTTATCTCATATGCTTTAGGCGTAGGATTACCACTAATTGTAACTAGCTTTCTAGTAGCCACAGCTAAAACATCAATAATATCAAGAATAAACACCTTAACCCCCAAATTATACAAATTAAGTGGCGTAATAATGATTCTAATGGGAATTTATTTGATATATATCTACTACAATTCAGGACTACTAAGTCTTCTGTAATTTGTAACCTTTGAAATACATAGTATCTTCATGGTATGACTTAGAAATGCTCTATCAGAATATCTATTTTAAACCGGGAATAATAAAACATTTTATTTGAAATAGTTTCTTCGATAAACGCAACAGATTACTTAAGAAGAACGACAATTTTGGAAAATGAAGAGTTAGAACATGAGAGTTGGCGTATTGTACTCTGGAGGTAAAGATAGTGCGTACGCGACTTATTTATCTAAGCTTCAGGGGCATATTGTAGCTTGTTTGATAACTATTATACCAAAAAAACCAGATAGTTTCTTATTCCATTATCCTAATGTCAAATGGACAAATCTCCAAGCTACATCAATGGGTTTAGAAAGTGTTAAACTGGTAAGCTGCAGTGAAGATGAATCTAAAGACCTTGAAATAGCATTAAACGTTGCAAAAGATAGATTCAAAATAGAAGGAATAGTCACAGGAGGATTAGCCAGTAAATATCAGAAAAACAAATTTGAGCTACTATGTGAGAAAAATCATTTGAAATGTATTTCACCTTTATGGTTAATGGATCCCGAAACTTATATGAGAAACCTAGTAAAACTGGGTTTTAAGATTATGATTGTAAGTGTTTCAGCAGATGGATTAGGACAAAATTGGCTAGGTAGAATTATTGATAATAATACTATAGATGAACTAATACAATTAAATATAAAGAATGGACTTAACATTACGTTTGAAGGGGGCGAAGCTGAAACTTTTGTTATTGACTCGCCTCTCTTTAGTAAAGCGATACAAATCAAAGAAACAAAGAAACATTGGTATTACGACCATGGTTTCCTAGAGATACTATCCGCTGATTTAACTAATAAATAGACCTAAAAAGTCAATATTAATATAATTGGTGATAAGAAATGCTTTCATCTCTTCAAAGCGGTCTGAGAAACGCAGTTAGCAGATTACTTGGCGTTGACGTTATAGATGAAGCTGCTGTGAAAGCATTCGTCAAAGATTTGCAAAGAACTTTACTACAAGCGGACGTAAATGTGAAAATAGTGCTACAATTATCAATAATAATAGAACAAAGAGCTCTTCAGGAAAAGCCGCCAGTTGGTCTTCCTAGGAAAGATCATATTGTGAAGATACTATACGAAGAATTATCAAAAATATTAGGTGAAGAAATAGAATTCAATTTACAGAAGAATAAGACAAACATATTATTATTAATAGGAATCCAAGGAAGTGGAAAGACTACCGTTACAGCCAAAATCGCAAGATATCTTACCAAAAAAGAGTACAGTGTAGGAATAGTTGCGGCAGATACCTTTAGACCCGGAGCATTGATTCAGCTTAAAATGCTCTGTGAAAAAATCAATGTGCCTGTATATGGAGATGAAAACGAAAAAAGCGCAGTAAAAGTAGCAGCAGAAGGCATTAATCACTTTACCAAAAGTAATCTAAACGTAATAATTATCGACACATCAGGAAGACACAAAGAAGAGAAAGGACTCATCGAAGAAATGAAACAAATCAATTCAAAAGTAAATCCAGACAAAGTACTTTTAGTTATAGATGGTACCATTGGGCAACAATGCTATAGTCAGGCAGAAGCATTTCACAACGCTGTACCTGTTGGTGCTATAATAGTCACAAAGCTTGACGGCGCATCAAAGGGTGGAGGCGCACTTGCGGCAGCCGCAGCTACAGGAACAAGAATAGCGTTTATCGGAACAGGTGAAAGAATAGATGATTTAGAAATTTTCTCACCAGTTAGGTTTGTAGGACGTTTATTAGATATGGGTGATTTACATGCACTGCTTGAACGAGTTAAGGACATAGAGCTTGAAGCTGATAATAAGAAAATACAAAGAATTACGTCAGGTAAAATGACAATTGATGATCTTTATTACCAACTCGAACAAATAACTAAAATGGGTTCTTTAAAGAAAATCCTTGAATTAGTGCCTGGTTTCTCTTCGAACTTAAAAGATCAGGACATGGAAGGTATTGAGACGAAGCTTAAACGTTGGAGAGTAATTATTCAATCAATGACTAAGTATGAAAGACAAAATCCTGACGAATTGAACTCTTCAAGAATTCGTCGAATAGCAAAAGGTTCTGGTAATGCAGAAAAAGATGTTAAAGAAATGATGAATAAATACAAACAAACAAAATCTATGATTAAAGCCAGTAGAGGAAGAGAATTAAGACAAATGATGAAGAGGTTACAACAGTAAACTATGCCTAACAAACTAGTTCTAAAGAAGCTTCTACAAAAATATAATCTATGTGATCCATGTCTAAAGAGACAATTTCCATTAGAAGAAGAATCAAATCTATTGATGTACAAAATCAAAACAAATAACATTAATGATAATGAAATCTCAGATGAGAAATGCTATATTTGCGGTGGCTTGATGTCTTCTGTCAATAAATATACTGATATGATAATCAGTTCCTTAAATGATTATCAACAGGAAAGTTTCTCAATAGGGTCAAGAGTATCAACTTCAATTATAGAAAAAGAGGATGATCTAAGGTCTTTTGCAAAGCTTAAGGGTGGGCAAAACTTCAAGACTCATTTCTCAAGAGAACTTAATAATTCACTATCTAAGAGACTGAATCTGAAACCAAATTATAAGAATCCTGACCTAATGATTATTGTAGATACACTTCTAGAAAGAATTGAAGTATCAACAAAATCAATATACGTTTTCGGTCGGTATAAGAAGACAAAACGCGGTTTAGATCAAAAAAGGAAAAGATGCCTAAATTGCAGAGGAAAAGGCTGTAGTGAGTGTCATCTAATAGGTTTTATAGACAAAGCTAGCGTCGAGGAAAACCTAATGTTGCCATTAGTTTCTCTTTTTAAAGCTAAGAAAACAAAATTCACCTGGATTGGAAGTGAAGATAAACAAAGTCTAGTTTTAGGTGAAGGTCGCCCTTTCTACGCAGAAATAATTGAACCTAAAGTCAGGTTTCCTTCCAACTTATTTTCAATAAAGGCAAGTAATGGTGTGTCGGTCAAAATGATAAGAATTCTTGATGTTAAGCCCAATAATAATATTAAATTCAAAGTTAGTGTCAAATGCAATTGTAGAGCTGATAGTGCAATAACTAAGAAAGATATTGATAAACTTGAAAAACAATTTAATGGATCAATAGTCAAAATGCTATCAAATAATAGAAACCGTCACCTTCTTAAGACAATCCATAGTTTCAATGTGAATTCAGTAAAAGGACTTTCTTTGGTAATCAATATTGAATGCGATGGTGGACTAAATATAAGGAGCTTAGTAACCGGTGAAGGCACCGAAGTAACTCCGAATATAGCTTCCACACTAAAAAGAAGAATAACTCTTGATGAGAAGAAACCTTTTGACGTCTTAAATGTAAACTATTCTGAATACCAATAAATTAAGAATGTAAATAGTTAAACCTCACTTCTAGAAGTAGGCATGAAGTTACACTTGACATCTATAACAGCTGTCATTTCCGTTTCAAAGAAGATTTTGCAACGCCAAATTGTTGCGTCATAGATATTTCTATAAAGAAAATTCTATATTCTAATTTCTCATGATAAATATCAACTAATTTTACTTAAAGCCAATCATCCTATAAGAAATAACAAGATACTACAGAAAATACTACAGAAAACTGGTTGGAAATGTAATTTCAATGGTATTTAGTAAATCTTACTCAAAAAATATATTCGATGAAACTTGAAGACATTCGGATTTTAACGGTTTTTATTCTAAATATATGTAGTTTTTCGAATGTAAACAGTATTTTAAACACAGCATTAACAGATTATTTCCCAAAACAATATTAACAAATAAGAAATCAATCTAATATTTCATATTAATATTTATGAAATAAGTGTGTCTAGTAACCTTATTAAAATTCAGTATTACTTTTCATTAATAATCTTAATTATTTTATTAATTGTTTCTTCGGGTAGAAGCTTTTTCCATCCTGATGTGAATACCCATATTTCCTCTTTACTTTTGGGCATAATGTTTGTTATTTCGACTGCTTCTTTCTTTGTTAATCCAGCTTCTTCGACTAATCGCTTACAAATATTTCTTGCTTCTTCAGATGAGGTTTTTGTAAACTTTGAAACATAGTCAAGTGTTCTTCGCTGAATCTGATCAATAGTTTCTACATCAATTTTTCCAAGTATATCTTTGACTTCAGGAAGTGTAATTATTCTCTTTTCTTTTGAATTAGACATTTCTATTCTTCACATTGGTTTATTTCTAAATCTTGTTAACTTCAGTATTTGTCTTATGTAATTTGATATGTTCAAAGCGAGCTATAACGATCTTGTTCTTATTTCCAACAGGAACTCTTATGTATAGAGACCTTGGCCTGACCTCTTCCACTGTTCCAACCTTTCCATGAAATCTGCGATGAGGCATACCTTTTACCTGACTAGGATCTATTTTTATTACAACTTTGTCTTGCACTTTGTACTCAGTAAGGAACGCAGATAGACCTTTTTGTTGCCTGCCTTTACTCAAAAGTTTTCGTGTCTTTTTTCTAAACCCTTTACTATGTGGCATAATATTTCACTTTACTACTGCTAGTCGACAACTCGTAATATAACCCAAATATAGGTTTATGGGTTCATAGTAATCTACGCATAGTAAAATCACCACACCAAATAAAACACCCAACAAAGTACCTGAAAACATTTAATTTAACAGCAGTATCCCACCTACTTGATGAGGATACTTCAACTCCATACTGATTATATTGAATATCAACCAATAGAAAAAGAGATAGAATTAGCTGAAGAAACCAATCTTGAACAAGTGAGACTGGAAGAAATAGTTGTTCTATTAACTTGTATTGAAAAGAATGATAACGAAACGACTGCTAACAAAGCAATCCAAGATATTCTGATTTCAATAAGAAATATCGGAATAAACCGTATAATAATTTATCCCTATGCACATTTAAGTTTAAACCTAGCACAGCCATCAGAAGCACTGAAGATACTTAAAGAGATGGAACTAATTGCAAATAATTCTAAAATAAATGTGTACAGAGCACCATTCGGATGGACAAAATCTTTAACAATTAAAGTTAAAGGACATCCTCTTGCAGAACAATCAAAAACAATATTATCCGAAGATAAAACAAAAATAGAAACAAGCTCTTCAGCTTTGAAATCTGAGGAGAAACTAGTTTCTCATTGGTATATACTTCATGCAGATGGTCAACTATTTGAAGCTAGCAGTTACAGTTTTAAAAGGAATTCAGGACTAGAAAAACTTACAAAATACGAGATATCGAAAGTTAGATCTTCTCCTATGATCCCTCCTCATGTTACTTTAATGAAGAAACTCCAAATAGCAGATTATGAACCCGGTTCAGATTCAGGAAACATGCGATATTATCCAAAAGGACGCCTAATAAAAAGTCTGTTAGAACAATTTGTAACTCAAAAAGTAAAGGAATACGGTGGAGTTGAAGTGGAGACACCAATAATGTACGACTTAGAACACCCTAGTCTAGCTAGTTATCTCAACCGTTTTCCAGCTCGTCAATACGTCGTAAAATCTGAAAATAAGAATTTGTTTTTAAGATTCAGTGCTTGCTTTGGCCAATTCCTAATAGCTAAAGATATGCAAATATCATATAAACATCTTCCATTCAAACTCTATGAATTAACTCGTTACAGCTTTAGACGAGAAAAAAGTGGAGAAGTCTCAGGTCTAAGAAGATTACGAGCATTCACGATGCCTGATTGTCACGCAATTTGCAGGGATTTAGATCAGGCTAAAGAAGAAGTCCTAAAACGGTTTAAACTTTCTATGGATGTCCTTGATGGAATAGGATTAACAAAAGATGATTACGAATTGGCAATGAGATTTACAAAACAGTTTTATGATGAAAACAAAGAATTCATAGGTTCTTTATTAAATATTATTGATAAACCTTGTCTAGTTGAAATATGGGACGAGAGATTCTTCTATTTTGTCTTTAAATGGGAATTCAACTTTGTAGATAATCTAGATAAAGGTTCAGCTTTATCAACAGACCAAATAGATGTTGAAAATGCAGAAAGGTATGGAATAACCTATATTGATGAAAAAGGCGCAAAGAAATCACCAATAATTCTTCATAATTCTCCAAGTGGCGCGATAGAACGCTGCATATATGCTCTTCTCGAGAAAGCATTCAAAGTTCAAAGTCGAGGAGAACCACCCTGTTTACCATTATGGTTGACACCTACACAAATAAGACTAATTCCATTAAATTCAAACTACCAATTATTTGTCGAAAAGCTATGCGACGAAATAGAGCTTGATAAAATTCGTGCAGATATTGACGATAGAGAAGAGACAGTATCAAGAAGGATTAGAGATGCGGAAAAAGAGTGGATACCTTACGTAGCTGTAATAGGTGAAAAAGAAGTTTCCTCAGGAATATTACAAATAAGAGATAGATTCACAAGGAACATTAGGAATGTGAAGCTTGAAGATCTTAAAAAAGAGATTTATCAAAAGACTGAACATAAACCGTTCCAACCCTTATCTATGCCAAGAAATCTAGCAAAGCAGCCACAATTCCCATCTTGATTAATTGAAAGTATTATTATATCTTACTTTGGTACTTGTGTACTAAACTAATAAGTTCAAGCATTAGTTTAGAAGCTGCAATCGCAGTAATGCCTGTATCATATTGAGGACAAACTTCAACAATGTCAAAACCAAGTAATTTTCGCCCTTCTAAAACATATAAAAATTCTAATAATTGAGCCGTTGATATTCCAGCTGCTTCTGGATTACCAACACCTGGAGCATACGCAGGGTCTAGAATATCCATGTCAATCGAAATATATAATTGATTGAACTGCTTTACAAAATCAAGTAATACTTTTTCTGAATGTTTTGTTGTCAGGATTCTATTGGTTGTGATTGTTTGTAGTCCAACTTTATTCTTATAATCAACCTCTTCTTGTGAAGCCGCTCTTAAACCAACATGAATTACATTTTCGGCATTAGCTTGTTTTTCAATAAATCGCCTTAACCACGTAGTATGACTGAAGCTAATGCCTACAAATTCGTTACGAAGATCTGCATGTGCATCAAATACTATAAAACCCGTATTCTTTGGCATTGCATTAAAAGTAGCGTAAGATAATGTATGTTCGCCACCTAAAATAGCAGGAACCTTACAGTCTGAAAGAATTTCTGATACAACTTTCTTAAGAGAACTAGACATTCGTTTTGCATCACCGATCTGACATAGATTACCCAAATCATTAATTGGACAATTCTCCAAATCTACATTTAGACGGTTAGAGTATATCTCAATATTAAGAAATGCTTCACGTATGGCATTCGCACCAAATTTCGACCCTAATCGAAATGTGGAAGTTGAATCAAATGGTACTCCAAGTACTTCAACTAAATTTGGAACACCGTCCTTTACGTATGTTATTAATGGGTTTTTTGCAACAAATAATTCCCGATAGCTCATATTTGCTTCAATAAACCTACAAGTTATTATTAATAATCTTAGTTTAATTGTAAGTCCTTGGAAATACAGTCTAATTTATGAACTTACTTCTTCTTGCGCATAGACATTGCTGCTACGGCCAATAAGACTACTACTACCAAAGCTACTAGTAATGGTAAAGTGTAATCTTGAATTTGACTTGGATTGGCAGTCGTTTTCGTCGATATTGACGGCGTACTGGTAGTAATTACCTGAGTAGTAGTAACGGTAGAAATTGATGTCAATGTTTCTGAGCTGGTCGTTGAAGAGGTGCTAGTTGTACTGCTTGTGGTGGTTGTACTTGATGTAGATGTAGTACTTGTAGTCGAAGTTGTAGTCGAAGTTGTAGTCGAAGTTGTAGTTCCTGTAACTATGTTAAGTGCAATATCTAGAGTTTTAGTTATCTTAGTGTCAGTAACTCCTTTGGCATTCACTTTCAGGGTAATCTTGCCTGGAGCTGCAGAGGAGGCGACATTAATCTTTACAGTAACATCGCCTTGATCATATGCTGGAACATCAACTGGATTTGGTGTAAAGGTAGCCGTAACTCCTGCGGGAGGAGTTACCAGTGATACCTGAGTCTTTCCTTCGTAACCTTCTTGGGATATAATATTAATCTTGATCTGTAGAGAACCACCTACAGGTATATCCGTTACTTTAGTGGTTGAGTCAACTTGTACGTAAATATCAGGTTCACCTGGAGCAAGCCCTAAAGCCACCTGAGGACTTAGGAACAAAATTGCCATTATCAGTATTAATCCAGTCCTATTGGTCATTTTTCCCACCCTTAGCCAGCGGGGCCAGCTAGACATAAACCTGCTGGATAATGGCATGTAAATTCATCCCCACCACTGATATTTCCGCATACTAATCCTGAAGAGCATCCGGCGTCGAATGCACATACTTTGCAATCTTCGCCAGGATCTACAGCACCATTACCACAAGTAAGCTTAAGCTGTGCACATTGAGAAGCTGGTAACCCCTCTGCACAGGTGTATGCGGGTGCATTAGGTAGAATTGCGAGTACTTTAACTGTTGATGTGTTTGAAAAAGTGAATAAAGATAAGCTAACAACGAGAATTACTGCAAGTAATGCCATAGGAATTAGGAGAACTTTATTATTTAGCATTTTTTCGACTCCGTATATAATATACTGAAGATATACCGATTAATAAGATTATCGTTCCGCCGATTATCGCATAATTAATAGTGGATGAATTGTCAGGATTAACTACATTACTCTGAGTTGTTGTTACATTGTTAGTAGGTAATGCAAATAGGAATACAAACCCTGACCTTAGATCCTCGGCAGTTCCTAAAAGGGGAGTACCCGCAACTACTTGAGCTAGAACCCAGTTGCCATGAGCTGTGGCTCCTATTACTGTCGGAATGGATAGACCAAGTGTACCGAAGGATCGATTCCATATTTTTGAACCTGTTGAAGCGTCAAGTACATATAGATTTCCGTCAGGTGATGGTAAATATACTAAACCTCCACTTACAGTAACTCCACCTTTCAGAGCGACATTATCAAAGAATTGAGTCCATTTAGCCTTACCAGTTGATGAATCTATCGCGTAAAGAGTTGAGTTTATTGGTCCAGTGGGCTCAATATGAGTAGTGATGTTTAGAATACCTGTATCGCCAATATTAATTACTGGTTTGACTTGAATTATGCTACAACTATTAAATGTTGACATGTAGATTGTTCCATATGCAACTGCTATATTAGATGAAACTGCTCCAAAAACTCCTGGGCATTGCATTGAAGGGTCTGTAGACGGATAGTTAAGCCAAGGTTTTTGGGTGTTCCCACTATTTTGTCTTTTTACATTTGGAGGGTCAAACTTCCATAATAAGTTACCTGTCTTTGCGTCAAGGCTAACTAAATACCCGTTTCTACAAGCGGTGTGCACTATTTTCTTACCTCCAATGTTATCCAGAGCTATGTTTCCATCGCATCCGTATCCGTTAATGTCATTGGGGGAAACCTGGTAAGACCAAAGTATCTTTCCAGTTGAAGCATCGATAGCAATAACAGAGTCACTATAAGCATTATTATTTGGTCTGTTTGAAGCATTCCATTCGGGAATAGGTGAGCCAGTGCCAATGTATACGATTCCGGTCTCCTGATCAACTGCCCATTGACCATTTCCTAATTTCACATTATCTCCACTATTAGTTGTCAAAGATGTCTTCCAAATGATATTCTTACTTTCTAAACTAATACCAGTAACGTAGCTTAAAGAACTATCTAATGTTTCAAAACCTGCTGGAGATGTTACTAATACTTTGTTTTTCTCGTAAAATACGGGAGCAGAGACAGCTCTAAAGGCAGTTTGATGCACTTTAGTTCCTTGTTGGATTTGGCCGCATAAAACTTGAGGTGCAATGTCTACCTCAATAGCTCCGTTGTATGCATTATATCCTTTTATCGAACAATCTAAATCGACTAACCACACTTTTTTATCAAAGTAATTAAGGCTACGAGAATGAACATTTTGATTTTCAAGACCAAACCTATTTGGATCAAATACAGAAAGCTGAGAATACCACATCATTCTATTGTCTTCAGCGTTGAGTGCTAAGAGTGATTGCGATCTATCAATTAGATAGATAAATCCGTTTATCATGAGAACGGAGCTCGTTGTTAATGCAGTTTCATTTCCAATAAAGAAAGATGCTTTACTAAGTGAAGTCATCCATTCCTGTCTAAGAGTATCTACATTATTCCCATTAATGACGTTTTGAGGATTAAAATAGGTACCTTTATCATCAAAACCTGAAAAGCGCCAATTATAACTTGAATCTGATACCTGTGAAATAGCAGGAGCAGAAAAAACTAATAATAGAACAAGACAAGATATAAGTGAATTTAAGATATTCTTTGGAAACTTCATTATTATTAAGACGAAACTATCTTTTATAAAGATTTCCAACAATCTGCTTTGTTGGATAACCGGCTTTTGCTGTCAAAAGGAGACGTTATCAGTTAGCACATTAGAAGTCAGATGACGATATTGCTCATCTGTTATAGTTTATCCATCGTAAGGATTGCGAAATCCATAGTTATCCAACAAA
>DATBXD010000016.1:0-2444 GCA_036514475.1 Nitrososphaerales archaeon | reverse complement strand
ATATCTGCTTAACCATCGTATAAGCTGGCGTTATGATTACAATTTGGTTGAAGCGTTTAAGTCCCTCTGTAAAGACATATTGAAGATATATGTCCGTCTTTCCTTCTCCAGTATCAGCTTTTAGGAGAATATTGGATTTTCCTTCCGATATGGATGCTTTAAGGTTCTCCAAGCATTGCTGTTGTTCAGGTCTAAGATTCATTAGACATTACATCTTAATCCTGTGACTATTGTCACACAAAGTAACTTTCACAACTTGACTATGTTTCAACAAGGTATAAAGTTTCAAAACAGAAGACAATATGGAACATATGTTCAGCCTAAATACAATGGGCTTAGAAATTAATTTAAACTCAATCACTAAATGATTATATATGAAAAGAAACAAAAAACCCAAAGTTGAGAAGAATACTCACCAACATCTCCCTAATTTTGAGACCATGATGCAAGACAACGAACTTCCATTCTTAGAACCAGATGAAGACATGAATGATGATGAAGAAGATGAGTTTCTAGCAGATTCTAACTTAAGCCTAGGGAGGTCAATTTCAAAGGGGATACCTTGGAGTAAATTTTCAGAACAGGAAATTCAAGGTATTCTAAAGACACACTTCGAAAAACTTGGGTTTAACGTGGTGTGGAGACATAGGGACGACCCTGCAAATGAAGGTGGTATCGATCTCGAGTGCATTAGAGAAGATGGTAGTATTAGGATAATAGTAGCTGTGAAGAAGAAACCGAAGAAGGAATCTCTTGCGCAAGTTGTTGAACTTTCAGATGAACAGGCCAATCAAAGGATATATGTTTACGTGAATGGAGCATCTCAGAGTTTCCGAAACAAGATTCCAAGATTCAAACAAACAGTAGAGTTCTGGGATGAGAAGCGAATTGAGACTGAATTGAATAAAACAGGAATGACTCTTTGGCTAAAAATTGACAACTCTCCAGCCAATTCTGCCATACACAAAATCATTTTATCGGTGATTGAAGCTATTATAACAAAACAACCTCACAATACTTCGCTCAAACCTACGGTTGAAATTATGGAAACTATTTGGGCGATGAAGGATAGAGCTGTTACAGTCTACAAGTGCTCGAATATGGCTCAGCTCATGTGTGAAGACCCTCATAGGTTCGGAAAACTTGACTATGACGCAGTTCAGAACATTATAGTTTGGACTCTAGACTATATCTACGTGAAAAGTTTACTATCGCTCAAGAACATATTCAACGACTTGTCACCAGAGCTCAAGAAGATTCTAAACGACATTTACAAAAAGACTAAAGGCAGATCTAACTGGCCAATGTTGTTAACATATAATCTGGGATTCAAGTCGGGAGAAGTAATATCGACTATTAGTGAATATGAGCAGAAGAAAACCGATTGGAAGGAATTAGATATAAACGTTGAAAAGAAAATTAAGAACAGTCGAATATTTCAATTTGAATGGACAAGGTTAGATGAGGCGGCTGATGAATTTCGAAGGCTCAGCATATGGGCTTACGGTCTCGAAAGTACTATAGACGATCTTTACAAGAAGTGCATCAGTGGTCAAGTACAAAGCTAAAGAGTTTTTTCTATTTATTTTAATACAACTTAACGTCATTATTGAAATAGGACATAACCGTTAGAGAATTCTATTAATACCCTTCTTAACCTCCCGCAGAACAGAATTACAATATTACTTCTTAATACCCAATGAGGTAATCTTATCGCTATAAGATTGTCTCCTTACTATTCTCAATTACTTTGTATAGTGGTCAACTTAACTAGAAAGATTAAGTCCTACCTAGAATGATTGCATATTTCGTAAGTGATGTTTTACAGGTCAATATATATTGTAGTTTGAACCTGAGATATATACAAAGGTGGATTTATGCATCTTTTCAATGAGTGTATATATTGTAATATCAAAAGTCCGATGAATATATATCATGTTTTATGAATGTGAATATATATTCATATCATAACTAGCATGGGATAAGTAACAAACCTTTTCTATAGTTAGACTCAATAAACAAACTGCAGAATTTATTTCTTTTCTTTTTCTCTTTGTTCCCTCATTTTACGCATCATTTCTTCCCTTAATTCTGCTTGATATTCTTTCTCACCTTCCATATTCTCTACCTGATTCTTTTCTAGTGCTTGAAAACCAGCTTCATTAAACAAATTATAATCATCGGGAGTGATTCCAAGAATTCGCTGAGTGAAAGATTCAAACTGGCTGAATCGCTTCTCAAAGACTGAGACTTTATCATTCAAGGTTTTTATCTCACTCTTAAGAGATTGGACTTCCTGAGGTTCGTAAATCCGTGTCTCATTATCCAAAATAGTTAAGCTTGGAACAGCCTTTAGATAATCTTCAAGAATCACCTCTTCCTCTGGGCGATAATAGTTTTCCCCAAGTCCTATGTTGTGACCCATAAGCATCTCAACATTAAGA
>DATBXD010000015.1:0-4024 GCA_036514475.1 Nitrososphaerales archaeon | reverse complement strand
ACAGGCACGTATGTCTCGTATCCTCTTGCCGGACACCTTACTGAATAGATCATTGGAAATCATAGGTGTCTAGTGAGAGGATACGCTTAACCATACCTCACTCAAACGAACTAAACAATCAAGTCACTTTTTGATCGACTGAAGATCATTACTTCAAACCTAGATGCTTAATCTCTGAGATATGTCTCTGGGAGTTCTGAACATCACTCATCTTTGGGAAGTAGTATGTTGGGGTCACATTTGGTGTTGTGACCCAAAAGCTCGTCTTTACCCCCGGACGAGCGGGTAGTTCTCCCAATACCTTTTGACCAATATGTTCTTGGAATTCTTTTGATATGGCAAAATCGAAAAACTGTTCGGCTGTGTTTGGATTCGAACCGTTCTTCATCAAACCGACGGTTTTGAATGAAGCCATGTGGGGCAAGTCATCTAATGGGAGGAATTCCACTTTTCCTTCTGCAGCATCGACTAATGCTACTCTCCGCAGTGTTAATGGGATTCCGAAGTGGTATTCCCCTCTTACAATTGAACGAGAAATGAGTGCTAGGCAGTCAAACACCACTGGATTGACGTTCTTCGCAAGATTCGAAAGGAATGATCTCCACCGGTCTTCACCGAGGTGAGGCTTAAGAGCTAAAATAAAGTAAAAACCCAACATTCCTTCAGGGTATTCGGTTAAAGCTTGCATTGCAACTTTTCCTTTCCACTTTGGGTCAGTCAGTTCTTCAAGATTAGTCGGTAGATCATTTTCGTTTACCTTGTTCGGGTTGTATACGATTCCCATGGGCTCCACCGTCACCGAAGCCCATCCTTCTGGACTGTAGAACTCCTTTGGATAGGTCTTTGTCTCGCTGGATGAATATGGTCTAAGCAGTCCCTCGTGCTGCATTTGAAGAACTAAATAATGAGGTAGTATTACCATATCAGCTGTCTGAATTCCAGCTTTGATTTCTGCCTTAATCTTCTCATATACAGCCATAGGATGTGCACTGTAAAATGCGATATGGCCATGATCCTCCTGGTGAACGGCTTTGTAAGCGGATAGAAAGCTCGCGAGGACCCCTTCGAGAGAGGAGTAGATTACAATATGTCCTTCACGTTTTGCGGCTTTAACTCTATCTTCACGCAATGTTTTCACGATAAATATCGACAATATTCTAGAAATAATAAAGATTTTTTTTCATTCCATTCATCTGAAGATTTGTCCCGTAAGAATGTCAAATTGGGAGGCTGAAAAAGCGGAATAGACTAAGAAAACAAAGAGAGGCGTTAATGATAATCCCGATTCTTTCAATAAGTATTCGTCGGCGTATAATAATATTGATAATTGTTTATATGTTCGTTTTTCAAATATTATTCATGAATAAAGAACCTGAGAAGGAACTTGTGGTTTATGGTCCATTCCACAAAACATTCTTTGATATTCTTAGAAGTTTTCGCCACAGACACATTGATTGCGATATTAATTTGACTTACTATGGTGCGCATCCTGTAACCGTAGTTGATAGAGTGAAACAAGAAGTCAAATACGGTATCCCCACGGCTGACGTAGTAATGCTTCCTCACTATGCTACTTTGCAGCTAAAAATGGAGGGTTATCTGCGGAAATATATTTCAGACCAGAATAAATCATATGACCCTATCTACAAGGACAAAGATGAAATGTGGTCTGCAATAGCTGTAGAACCTGCACATGCAATCTATAATCGATCAGTCATCAAACAAGAGCTTCTCCCGACAAGATTAGAGGAACTTGCTAATAAGAAGCTGAATGGGAAAGTAGCAATGCAATCCGTTCAGGATTGGTCTGAGGGAATGTATAGCTTCTATTACTTTGCCGAATTATTGAAGTTACTGGGGGAAAAGAAATGGGACAACTTTGTAAAAGAATTCATGAAGAATGTGGAGCCTACAACGTTTCCATGCTATCACAATATGCAAAAGTATGTTTCCAGAGGGGATTTCGGAATAGGGTTCCCTCTTCCACTAATCAAAATAGGTTGGGCTGTCGAGACACTTAATCTTACAGACGTTCCCGACATGGCAAGTTTGAGAAGCATAGGCATAGTTACTAAAGGCGCTCATCAAAACGCAGCTGAATTGTTCTATGATTATCTTCTATCTGAGCAGTGGCAAAACAAAATGGGCAAAGACTTTGAAGGCCTGATTCCAACTAGACCGGGGGCTAAGATGAAATATAATGCAGAATTCAAGAGTGGCAGTACCATGAAATTCTTTCCGGATGAACGAGGCGTAAGGGACACATTCTCCAAAGATACACTGCTAGAGAAGTTCAAGCAAGTTGGACTCCCCTAATCTTGTAAAAGGTCCACTTATTGATAATCTGAAAACTCTTGAAATTTCTTCAACAGACGGATTCTTGGAGAGAGTAACCTTTTTATCCTCCAAACACCTATAATACACAAAAGTGTTTGTTGATATGGTATACAAACTCATTGAGATTATCGGAAGGTCTGATGAGAGCTTCGCCTTGGCGGCGAAGGATGCCGTTGAGACGGCGGGAAAAACGTTGAAGGCAATAACGTGGGCTGAGGTCGTCAGCCTCTCGATGAAGGTAAAGGAAGATCAGTCGATCGAGTATCGTGCGAGAATGAAGAGAGCCTTCGAGATCAGACCAGAATACTTAAAGAAATAGAAATGACAGAATCATAGTAGGCTTCTCACCAGAAGATGCTTGCACGGGATGGTCTAACGTTTCCTCACTCTGAAGTATGTGATGGCTGAAAAGACAATTGTTACAGCTATAACGGAGCTTAACAGTAACCATAAACTATCGTTATTCTCGCCATTACTCTCAATAACTGTCTTGATTTCGCCTCCACCTTTCTGAGTCGAGGTAGTGGTTGGAGGGGAATAATTAGGAATTAGCGCTTCGTTGGCGTCGCTCATGAAAACACCTGGTTTTTCACCGCCTCCTACGACAATAATTTTACCAAGAACAGCTGCCGACGTCAAACCGTGTCTAGCGGTCGGCATCGATTCCACCGGTCTCCATAGGTCTGTATCTGGGTCATATTCCTCTGTATCCTTGAAAGTTCCTGTATTTGCTTCTCCACCGAATACGAATATTTTTCCACCAAGAGCAGTTGCAGCTAATCCTCCTCGTTTAGTTAACATAGGGGCTTTCTTACTCCATGTGTCAGTTTTGGGGTCGTATACTTCGTTGATACCAGTGTTCGATTCTAGGGTGAGTACCCGTCCTCCGAGTACGTAAATCTTCCCGTCGACGACGGCTGAAGCAAGATGTTCGCGGATGGTTGGAAGCTGGGATCCGGAATGCCAAGTGTTAGTCTCAGGATCAAGATATTCATTAACGTTGAGCGCTTCTTCTACCTGGCGTCCACCTTCGTCTCGGATTGAAGCTCCTCCGATGGTGTATATCTTACCATCTACAACTTGCGCTGTGAAGGCGGCTTTGGCTCTAGGTAGATGGGGTCCCTCAACCCACTTACCGTCCTTAGGATCAAAAATGTATACTGTGTCGACTGGAATCCAGCCTTCAAGATAGCCTCCTATGATGTATATCTTTCCGTTAAGGGTAACAGCCGTGGTGTGATGGAGAGGAACAGGTAGATTGGAGCCTTTCTTCCATATATTGTCTAAGGCGTTAAATATCTCAATCTTATTTGAAGCTACTCCGGGTTCTTCAAACCCCCCTATAACGTAGACATCATTTCCAACGATGGTGGAGGTGACTTCAGTTCTGGGGGTAGGTAGTGGTTTAAGGTTCTTCCATTCGTATAGAACCTGTCCTCTAGCTGTCTGCAGTGCGGAGATATGGCTTAGACTTAGTAGCGTTAATAGTATTATTGCTAAGCTGAGTTTTCTTCTGCGAACCATTGATTATCTTTAAGATAGTTTGGCAATTAACTTTTTCGAATCCACTCCAGTTTTTTTTATGACAGATTTGCTTTCAAGTTTATTTGAGGTTCAATTGAAAGAGAATTTTGACGTAGTAAATATTCGCATTAGATGTTCTTGATTACATCTGTAGTCGAATGGC
>DATBXD010000014.1:0-12125 GCA_036514475.1 Nitrososphaerales archaeon | reverse complement strand
CAAGAGAACAATGGGCGATGAAGTCAGATCGGTGAAGGCTAAGGCCCAAAACAACGAAATGAGACTCAAAATAATCTCATACAACGCAGCAAGAATCACCAATATAGCCTATTCTTTACTCAGAGGATTTCTACAGAGCCTCTGTTTAAGGTGTATTATATATTATGACTATTTTTTAATCAAGACTTATGTCTGTTATTCTTCATTAATACTTGATTATTCATATCTAATAATTAACATTATTTATATGATAAATTATATAAATTACGTTTTGTTTTATTTCTTAATTATTTCTTCTTCAACTAAGTTTTCTTCTTCTTTCTCACCGAAGAAGAACGTTACTATTCCTATTATTACTAAGATAACTCCTATAATGGGCAGAACCGACCTATCAGCATTTAGGAAATTTCTTTCAAAAACTGCGTATGCTATTATTATTATTCCTATTGCAATTATCCCCAATCTAGCTAATACAGAGTTACGCAAATTATTCGACCTTAGGCTTAAGAGAACTTATACTTATATTTATCATATACTATCAAATAAATCATTACTAATTGGAATATCTTTAAAATAAACTCAAATATTTGTAATAAATGATAAATATGATGAAATAATTAATTCAAGTCTCAATATTTCATAATTATATTTTATTATTTAAAAAAAGGAAGATGTAGATAGTATAACAATTAAATAGTGTACATATATGAGTATTAATGCTTAAATAGATACACTAAAAACAATGATTAGTGATATAACTCTGGCTATGTCTAATTACCAAAAACATTCAAAAAAGAACAATCCAATATTTATGAAAATAAACACTGGAAAAACTCCTTCACAAATATTTTCATTAATACAAAATCAATTTGAAACTGCCTATCTATTGGAATCAGCAGTTGGTCCTAAGAAACTTGCTGAATTCTCTTTCATAGGCTTCGGACCAAAAAAAACAATAGTTTTCAAGGATAAAATAATTACAATAACTAACAATGAAACTGCTGAAGTCATTAGGCTAAGTGCCACTGATCTAATCTCAGATCTCCGCAGTATTCTATGTCAAATTAGACTTGTAGACCAAAGCATACGCTTACTAGGAGGGGCGATTGGATATATATCATATGATGCAATAAGATATTGGGAAAGAATTCCTGATAAGAATAGTGATAAAAAACTATTTCCCGATGCTGAATTTGCTGTCTATGATGATGGTATATTCTTTAATCATAAGACAAATGAATCATATTACTATTATATTGGTAAAAATAGATTAAACGAATTAGATATAGAATCTAAACATGAAGAACCTGAATTAATAAAATATTCAAACATTACTAGTAATATAAACCAGTCACAATATGAGAATATAGTTCTTAAGGCGAAGGATTATATAGATAATGGAGAAATATTTCAGGTTGTTCTTTCTAGAAGACTTGAAACAACTACAACTGGAGATCTGCATTCCTTTTATAACGTATTACGTGAAATAAATCCTTCACCATACATGTATCATCTAAAAATGGGTGAGCGAAGAATCATTGGTTCGAGTCCAGAGATGCTTGTTAGAGTGGTTAAAGATTCAGTTGAAACTTTTCCTATAGCTGGAACTAGGTCTATGAATGAAGATGATTCCTATAATCGTAAGATGGCAAAAGATCTACTAGCAGATCCTAAAGACAGGTCTGAACATATTATGCTCGTTGATTTAGCAAGAAATGACATAGGAAAAATATCGAGATATGGAACAGTTAAAATGAATCAATTCATGCAGATTCATCAATTTAGTCATGTTCAACATATAGTTTCTCATGTAAAGGGGCAGCTAAAACCTGAGCTTGACTCGTATGATGCTCTAAAAGCAGTTTTTCCCGCTGGAACTGTATCAGGTGCGCCAAAGGTAAGAGCAATGGAAATAATTGATGAACTTGAACAGATAAGAAGAGGCCCTTATGCAGGTGCTATTGGTTACTTCTCTTATAATGGTAATTCAGACTTTGCCATAACTATTCGAACTTTAACAGCCTTGAAAAACAAGATATATATTCAGGCAGGAGCGGGAATAGTTGCAGACTCTGATCCGAAAAAGGAATGGATTGAAACTCAAGATAAGTTAGCTTGTCCTCAAGAGGCATTAAAACTTGCGGCAAATAGGTGAATGAATTGAAGACACTTATCGTAGACAACTATGATTCATTTGTTTACAATCTTGTTCAACAAGTAGGGAAATTAGGGTCTGAGCCTTTAGTATATCGAAATGACGAAATTGATCTAGAACAAGTTGCTAGAATAAATCCTGATAATATTATTCTATCACCAGGTCCAGGAACACCTATTGACCGTAGATTCTTCGGAATATGCTTAGACATCTTAAGACATTATAGTTTTAGGATTCCTACACTTGGTGTTTGCTTAGGTCATCAAGGAATAATCTATACATACGGCGGAGTCATTGAAAAAGCTGGGAAAATAATGCATGGAAAAGTTAGCCAAATAAAACACGATAATGATGGAATCTTCGAAGGTTTAGACAATCCATTTATTGCTACTCGATATCACTCTTTAGTTGGAGCACGGCTAACAATCCCTAGTGAAATTATAGTTTCTGCTACAGCAGTTGATGATAATGAAGTGATGGCCGTAAAACATAAGAGTCATCCTGTTTATGGTGTTCAGTTTCACCCAGAATCTATTCTCACTAAGGAAGGTGACAAACTTATCAATAATTTTCTTAAAGGGAGTAGAAAGTGATGATAAAAGAAGGTATACAGCGAGTTGTTGATAATGGAAATCTATCATCAGAAGAATCAGAACTAATAATGAAGGAAATCATGAACGGCGAAGCAACCCCATCTCAAATATCATCTTTCCTTACAGCTCTTAGAATGAAAGGCGAAACAATTGAAGAGATAGTATCATTTGTTACTGTGATGAGAAAATTTGCAAAACAAATCAAACCAAAAGTTACAGGTAGATTGTTAGATATTGTAGGCACAGGTGGAGACAAGATTAAGACAATTAATGTAAGTACCCCAGCTGCATTATTAGCAGCAGGAGCAGGTGTATCCGTAGCTAAACATGGAAATAGATCTTTCACAAGCAAGTGCGGCTCTGCTGATTTATTGGAGAAATTTGGATTGAACTTAGAATCAAGCCCAATTCTAGTAGAAAAATCAATAGAAACAATAGGAATAGGTTTCATGTTTGCACCGATTTTTCATCAATCTATGAAACATGTTATGGGTACTCGTAGAGAAATAGGTATAAGAACTGTGTTCAATATCCTTGGTCCTCTAACTAATCCAGCTGAAATTAACTCTCAACTAGTCGGTGTATATGATGAATCTCTTGTGAAACCTTTAGCTGAAGTTCTGGCAAGGCTTGGTTTGAAAGAAGGTATAGTTGCACATGGTCTCGATGGAGTTGATGAGATATCAACTATTGGATTAACATCAATTGCTTGGATGAAAAATGGTAAGGTTAATTCGATGTATTTGAATCCCAAAGACTTCGGTGTTGATAAGGCTAGACATGAAGATATTCTAGGTGGTACTCCAGATGAGAATGCTGAATCAATTTTCAAAATATTAATTAACCATAGAGAAGCAAACCATAATCATAGAGACCTAATTCTTGTGAATGCTGCAGCTGGTATAGTTATAGGTGGTTTAGCTGATACGTTTAATGAAGGTATAGAGCTAGCGAATAACTCAATACGTAGTGGATCAGCTTACAATAAGCTAAAGTCTTTGATTAGCATGAGTGAAGGAAATGTCTCAAAACTCGAAAACCTTGAAAAACAATTCGCATAATTTCTTGGATAAGCTCGTTGAAGCAACATACAAATCCATTAACGAAGGGTATTATAATAATATAAAAAAATCTGCAAATCTTGAGAATAGGAATTTAAAGAAACAAATTGTAAATTGTGCAAAGAATCCTATCATTGCAGAAGTGAAATTTGCCTCGCCGTCTGAGGGTGAAATAAGACGTGATTTTCGCTATGCAAAAATTGTAAGAGATATGGTTAATGGTGGTGCAATTGGCTTATCTGTGCTTACAGAACCAACTTTTTTTGGTGGATCTATTAATCGTATAATTAAGATTAGACAATTAACAGAACTACCTATTCTAATGAAAGATATCATCATATCAAAAATTCAAATTGATGCTGCATCTAAGATTGGTGTTGATACAATTCTTTTAATTCAACGCCTATTTGATAATAATCAATGTGAATCAAAACTAGATGAGATGATTTATTATGCACATACTAAGGATATAATGATTCTGCTTGAGGCGCATAACAAGAACGAATTCCAAAAAGCAATTATGACTGATGCTGATATGATAGGTATTAACAATAGAAATTTAGAAACTTTATTGATTGATTTATCTACGACTGTATCTATATTGAAAGAACATAATACGAATAATAAAATAATCATCACTGAAAGTGGTATAACTTCTTCTAAGGACATAATTATGTTAAGGAATGCAGGGGCAGATGCTTTTCTAGTGGGAACTTCTATCATGAAATCTGATGATGTTAGGTCTAAGGTTAAGGAGCTTGTTGACGCCTAATGAGGCAAGTAAGAGTTAAGATATGTGGAAATACTAGAAAAGATGATATTGAATGTGCAGTAAAAGCTGGTGCTGATGCTATCGGCTTAATAATTGGCTTTCCATCATCACCACGAAACCTGGATATCGATAAAGCTCATAATCTAATCACAAATATACCTTCATTCATAGAAAAAGTTGTAGTTGTTCCTCAAGATGATTATTCTCTTCTTAAAACAATATCTAGAAGATTACATGTAAACTCTGTCCAACTAATTGGTGAAACATCCTATGATCCGAAAATTAGAGAAATATTCAAAGGTATGAATTTAATAAAAGTTATTCATGTTAACAATCAAGATATAATTGAATCAGTTTTAGAGGCTTCTGCTCTCTATAATTCTATTCTACTTGACTCTAAAGTTGGGAATTCTCAGGGAGGAACTGGGGTAACTCATGATTGGAATCTAAGTAGGAATATTGTAAATTCAATATCCTCAACTCCAGTAATCTTAGCAGGTGGTTTGAATGTTGATAATGTTGAAAGAGCTATTGATACTGTAAAACCATATGCGGTAGATGTTTCAAGTGGCGTAGAATCACGAATAGGTATAAAGGATCATGATAAAATTAAACTTTTTATTGAAAAAGCTAAAAGGGTAAGACTTTGACTCAAATAAATGAATATCCAATACTTGGAAAATATGGTAAATTCGGCGGGCAATTTGTTCCCGAAACCTTAATGAAATCTATCAATGAGCTTGAAGAAGCTTATAATAGAATAAGTGTAGATGATGAATTTAAGGAAGAACTAAACTATTATCTTTGTAGATATGCTGGGAGACCAACTCCTCTGTACTACGCTAAAAATTTAACGAAGCAATTAGGTGGTGCTAAGATTTACTTAAAGAGAGAAGACCTCCTTCATAGTGGAGCTCACAAGATCAATAACACTTTGGGTCAAGGTCTACTTTGTCGTAGAATGAACAAGTACAGAATAATTGCAGAAACAGGTGCCGGACAACATGGTGTTGCAACAGCTATGGCTGCAGCTGTTTTAGGGTTGAAAGCAGAGATATACATGGGTTCTGAAGATGTTAAGCGTCAAAAACTTAATGTGTTTAGAATGAAACTTCTCGGAAGTAAAGTTCATTCCGTCAAGAGCGGTTCAAAAACCCTCAAGGACGCAATTAATGAGGCAATGCGTGACTGGGTCACTAACGTTGAAACTACCTACTATCTCATTGGTAGCGTTGTTGGCCCTCATCCATATCCAAAGATGGTTAGAGACTTTCAAAGTGTAATAGGACAAGAAATTAAATATCAAATCATGGCTACAGAAAAATCTCTTCCAGACTATCTTGTTGCTTGTGTAGGCGGTGGTAGTAATGCAATAGGGACTTTCTATCCGTTTGTTAATGATTTGAGTGTAAAATTAATTGGTGTTGAAGCAGGTGGTAAAGGACTTGATACTGGAAAGCATGCAGCAACTCTTAACGCTGGAGAAGAAGGTATTCTACATGGTATGCTTACGTATCTTCTACAAGACAAATATGGTCAGATAAAGTCAACTCATAGTATCTCAGCGGGTCTTGATTATCCAGGAGTAGGTCCTGAACATAGTTTTCTAAAAGAAACACGCCGAGCTGAGTATAAAGCTATTAATGATAAAGAAGCTGTAAAAGCTTTTGTCAATCTTGCGAAGACTGAAGGGATATTACCCGCCTTGGAAACATCTCATGCTCTTGCATATGTTGAGAAGTTAGCTCCTAAGCTAGCAAAAGACAAAGTGATTGTTGTCTGTCTATCCGGAAGAGGTGACAAAGATGTAGAAATTGTAGCGAAAGAATTAGGTGAAAAACTATGAGTAATATAGATCAAAAATTTAATGAATTGAGAGCAGAAGGAGAATCTGCACTTATAGGATACATAACAGCTGGTTTACCCAGTTCAGAAAAAACATCTTTAGTGGCTGAAGCATTGATAAGAGGTGGTATAGATATACTCGAACTTGGTTTACCTTTTTCTGACCCGATTGCAGATGGTCCTACTATTCAAGCTTCTTCATATAAAGCATTGAAACTAGGTGTAACTCCAAAGAAAGTATTTAATATAGTTGAAGAAATAAAAAGTAAGTTCAATATACCTATTGTTATACTTACTTATTATAATCCATTGTATAGAATAGGTGTTGACAAATTTTTTCAGAATGGGAAAAGTCAAGGTTTGGATGGAGTAGTTGTACCAGATCTACCTTTAGAAGAATCAGACCATTATGTTCATTCAGCTAGGAAGAATAATGTTGATACAATATTCTTAGCGTCACCATCAACATCAATAGAACGATTAAAAAAAATTATTGATGTTACATCTGGATTTCTTTACTTAGTGTCAGTTTACGGTGTTACAGGTGCACGTACAAATATTAAGAAAAGCAGTTTAGATCTTGTAAAGAGATTCAAACCTTATACTGTCGGTAGAACTAATTTAGCAGTGGGATTCGGAATTTCAAGACCATCACATGTTCAAAGCGTTGTAGAAGCTGGTGCTGACGGGGTAATAGTAGGAAGTGCTTTAGTTAAAATAATTGACGAATCTATTTCAGATGACATTATGTTAACTCGTCTCACTGAATTTGCAAAAATATTAAAGGTGAAAACTCAACATGTTAAGAATTGATTTCTTGTTTATCGACAACTATATCTAGATTCCTGAAAATCAATTAATTAGTGATCTTGTTGAAAAGTAAAAATAATAAAAAAATTAATCGTGTAGTAGTAAAGTTAAGTGGAAGTCTATTCAAACAAGACATTGAAAATTTTGACGCTAGACCATATGTAACATTATTTACTAATCTAACAAGTAAAGGTATTAAATTTGTTCTTGTTGCTGGTGGAGGTAAGAACGCTAGAAACTATATTACAGCAGCAAGAAGGGCTAATGTTGACGAATCGACGCTAGATGAAATGGGAATATATGTTTCTAGACTTAATGCAATGCTTATGATATCGCATTTTGGCGATATATGTTATTCATCTGTTCCAACAACTCTATCTGAAGTTGCGCATGCTTTTAATGAAAAGAATATTGTAATCACAGGAGGTCTTCATCCAGGTCAAAGTACTAATGCAACTGCTTGTCTTATAGCTGAAAGAATAAAGGCTGATTTATTTATCAACGCTACATCTGTTGAAGGTGTATTTACAAAAGATCCTAAAAAACATAAAGAATCTGAACTGATTGACTCAATTACCGCAGATGATTTAGCTAGAATGCTTTACTCAAAGTCTGCAGGTGCAGGAACTTACGAATTAATGGATTTAGTAGCACTGAACGTAATAAAACGCTCATCTATACCAACGAGAATAGTGTTATGTTCACCGAATGTCTTGAAAGATGTTTTTAATGGTGTGGAATCTGGTACTTTAGTACTTTCTAAATGATTATATTAGACTAGTTAAAGTTCTATTCAACTAAACGTTTTTCGAAGATGTGTCAACAAACTTGAATTATTAATCTATAATAGTAATTATCCTGTAAGACTACTAATTGGTGAAGGAAATTGTCCTCCTCGCTTTACAAATTTTTCTGACCCAAATTTACTGACAGGCATAATTACACTATAACCTAGTAAACCTCCAAACTCAACTTTCTCACCAGCCTCTTTGTTGGGTACAGGGATAAGTCGTACTCCCATTGGTTTGTTATTCATAATACCAATAGCCATTGCATCAAGAATTATTGCAGATATTGTTTCTACTGGAGTATCTCCTGGTATTGCAATCATGTCTAGACCAACTGAACAAACAGCTGTCATAGCTTCTAACTTTTCAAGTGATAAAGCTCCAACTTGAAGAGCTTTCAACATTCCAGAATCTTCACTTACAGGTATAAATGCTCCACTCATTCCACCGACAAATGAAGTAGCCATGCTCCCTCCTTTCTTTACAGCATCAGTAAGTAACGCCAAGGCGGCTGTCGATCCAGGAGCTCCACAATAATCTATTCCCATCATTTGAATGATATCTGCTATACTTTCGCCTTTTGTAGGCGTAGGAGCTAATGAAAGGTCCACTATGCCAAAATTAACATTTAATCGATTTGCAACTTCGCGTCCTATAAGTTCCCCAACTCTTGTTATCTTAAATGATGTTCGTTTAATCTTCTCAGCTAAAGATCTAAAGTCCAAGTCGGCATTTTTTTCAACTACAGTTCTTATTACACCTGGCCCACTTATTCCCACATTTATAGTGAATTCAGATTCCCCAATTCCATGATGAGCAGCGGGCATAAATGGTGTATCTGGAGGAACATTAGCATATACACTTAGTTTTGTACATCCCATTCCATTTCTCTTCTTCGTCATAGCAGCTGTTTTCTTTATTATTTCACCCATTTTTAGAGCAGCATCTACGTTTATCCCAGATTTAGTTGCAGCTATATTTACACATGAACATACTCTTTCAGTATTACTAAGCGCTTTAGGTATAGATTCAATCAGAATCTTACTTCCTTTAGTAAATCCTTTCTGGACCATAGCGCTAAATCCTCCAACGTAATCAACACCTATTTCAAATGCGATTTCATTCAAAGTCTTGGCTAATTCTATTGATCTTGCTATACTATCTTTATCAGATAAATCAGATACTACAGATTCAAGTAAAAATGATATTGGTGTAACGGCAACTCGTTTGTTAACTATTGGTATTCCAAATCTACTTTCAATATCATTAACTTCTTTGATTAGATTACACGCCTTTTTTGTCATTTTATTGTGTATTTTATTTTTCATAATGTCAAAGTCTTTATCAATACAATCTAGAAGATTAATTCCAAGAGTTACAGTTCTAATATTTAATCCACTTAGATGAGTCATTTCAAATGTTTCAATAACTTCATCCTTCGAGAACATGAATTAACACCTAGATTCTATGCATAGACCTGAAAACGTCTTCATGTTGAACTGTAACTTGAACTCCTATCTTTTTACCTTTATTTACTAATATTCTCTGAAGTTCATTTATGGAAGTATCTGACGTTGAAATATCAACTAACATAATCATTACGAATGAACCTCCTATCTCAGAAGATGTTAATTCAATAATGTTTGCATTATGATTCGCCAGAGTGCTGGATATTCCTGAAACAATACCTACCCTATCCAAACCTAATGTAATAATGATTAAACGTTCTTTTCCCATATCCTTCTCTTCTAAGTTATTGAATAGATATGCTTAAACTTTATTATAAGATTATGTATATATATCTAGTATTAATTCTATAGTTATTGAAACTAAAGTGCCCAATATTATTCCCAAGATCTTTCCAGAAGAACTCGCTGTCAAATCAGCGTTACCTGCTTTAAGGGCAAATATCGCCAAAGAATTAATGATAAAATACGGAATGACCCAAAATAGGATATCTGAATTATTAGGGGTAACGCAGACTGCAGTTAGCTACTATATGCATAACAAAAGAGGATCAGGAGCACATGACTCAATAAGTAGTGAAGAGATAAGAAAAACTATTTCAGAAATAGCAAAAAATTAGCCGAAAAAGAAATAGACAGACATCAAGTAGCATCAAAATTTACAGAAGCATTATCATATATTAGAAAAAATAAACTATTATGTACATATCATAAACAATATGAACCAAATACTGACTTAGAAACGTGTGACATCTGTAATAATACTTAGATTCATGAAGTCAAATAAATATCAATTATGATTTATTTGTTCAATAATTATAATTATCTTAGGAGTTACGCGGTTGACCGTCTAAACATATAAGCGTTACACAACTCTTATAGGCGAGGAGCAGAGGAAACAATCCCAACCGCGTAACTCCTATATCTATTTAATTATTTGATTTCAGTATATTAATAATATAGGGTCGGCGAAACTTTACCATATTGAAAACGTGGATAATTACGGCTTCCTTATCTTAATGAGTAGAGATTAGAAATACGTCACCCAATTGCTTTTTGGCATTCGATATTCAAATTATTTGATTAGTGCAACTTATGTGCGGGCCCGGAGGGATTTGAACCCGGAACTTCTTGGTCGCGGAATATAATGATGTGTTGACTTTTTGATATCTGGTCATTGACTTGGATTTGAATGAAAAACTCTTAATCAATACGTCAACGATTTAATACATGAGTATTGTTTGGATGATTTATATCTGAACTTGTTCAGCTTCTAGCTACTAAGTAGACCAGGTCTTGACGTTTGAGGACAGAATCACCACACAACAACCTCAACCGTAACAAAAACCGTACTCTTCAACGACAATGTTTGAGACATTGACCAAACTCGCTCCCAAACAATTACAACAACTACAACCATCGTCAACATATCCAGAGAAGTGCAGCAGGCACCACTCCTGCAGGTAGACACAGCATGTAGCGTGCTCCCCATAATGTAGTAGAATCAGACATAGCGAATACGAAGAGGCGCGACCAGTGAGAGTCTGTGTTGTGCTTTTCGATAGGGTACCATGCTTGATTGATTGACGGAACACTTCATGAGCAGCGAAACCTTGGAAGCGAAACACGAAAAGTAAATCAGAAGCGAGCTAGCTACAGTAGATCCTGAGTTATTGATTCTATTCATAGATAAATCCTCGCACATTCTTCATATCTGTTAGTAGTTATCTCCTGAGTTTTTCTATATATGCCTAGTCCAGCTTCTCAGCATTCATAGGAACTCCCGAACAGACTGAAGACTACTAGGTAGATGTCCAAAACACACTTGTCATGCTTAGTCTCCATATGCTTCAGAGCCTGATACTGCTGTATCTAGGAATAGATATGTCAAACTCCACGTTCAGTTTTTCCATGATTTTCAGTGAGTTTAGACCTTGTTCAAAAAGATGAAATGTTTTGATCTGGTCTGAAAGAGGTGTTGATTTATTCTCTAGGGTTTTAGCCTGAATTGTGCCTGTCGGAGGCGGCTGAGGTGTAAAAAGCACAGCTGGTGGTAATTGTGGTATGCTCGAAGGAATTATGGTGCTTTCAGTGCTGTTGTGGTCGTCCTTCGTGGATCCATCAATGCTTTTATCATCATTTTTATTACCTGTTTCGTGAGTGGAATGCACATCTGCTTTATCCATATTTTGTGCTTTTTGTGCCTGCTTAACCATGTGCTTTTTATGCGTGGATTCCTTTATGCTTTTTTCGGTCTCTTTTTCTTCAGGTTCATAGGTTGAAAGAAAATGACCTACGAATACTTCTAGAGCACGTCCTTTATCTTTTAATGTAGGCTTCTCTAAAATCAGAGATGGTTTTATCTCATTATAGGTCGCTTTAGGCTTTTTCTTCAGAGCTTCGTGCATAATTACTTTACTAGCATTCTTCTCCTTCTTACTTTGTAGAACTAAGGATGATGTGTCATCCCCCGTGCGCAGGGAGAGGTAGTGTCCACTCTAGGTTAAGAGCTTTTACGAGTTTCTCGTACCAGTGAAGGTCCCTCGTTCCTGAGTATCTCTCTTCAGGATAGCATTTGGTTGTCTTGACCTTCTTCCCGTTGTTATACCAATTGAGGTAGTTGCGGATGCACTTA
>DATBXD010000013.1:0-2759 GCA_036514475.1 Nitrososphaerales archaeon | reverse complement strand
ACAGGCACGTATGTCTCGTATCCTCTTGCCGGACACCTTACTGAATAGATCATTGGAAATCATAGGTGTCTAGTGAGAGGATACGCTTAACCATACCTCACTCAAACGAACTAAACAATCAAGTCACTTTTTGATCGACTGCTATGCTCTATTATAGTTTGAAGAGAAGACCTTTATTATCAGTAGCGTGAAGATGGGAAGTGCAAACAAAGAGATAAGAATTATTGTTAGAAACTATGTTTAATGAGTTTACCTTTCGAATAATATATCTAATGCTCTGGACCGTATTACTATTAGTCAGTTACGGTGGTCATCGTGAGCAATTAAGTAGAAAATCGATAAATAATCGTTTAATGGAAGCGTATAATCCGAGTAACAGAGCTGATGTTGCGTCACCCATTACACTCTTCTCACTATGGATGGCTACTCTGATTCTTTATGTCTACTATCCTGACTGGATGACTTACTACACAATACCGATCCCATTATTACTTCGCTGGATTGGCGTAAGTCTTGGAATTATCTCAATACCTCTACTTGCTTGGACACACCGATCATTAGGAAAATACTTCTCAACAAATCTAAAAATAATGGAAAAACATAAACTAATTACCAGCGGACCTTATAACTGGATAAGGCACCCGATGTACACTGCAGAAATAGTTTTTATGATATCTATGGTCTTAGCCTCATCTAACTGGATTGTAGCCTTGCCACTTTTTTTCAACATCGCCTTTCTTTATCTTCGCGTCGACAGAGAAGAAGCAATGATGATTGAGCATTTTGGAGATGAATACCGCAAATATATATCTCGCACTGGAAGGTTTCTCCCACCAAGAAGAATTAAATCTAAAGACAAATCAATCTAATTAACGACCCGATAGGTCAACTATGTAAATCTCGCCTTAAACTGGGCGTTTAAACATATACATTACGTTTAAGTAATCGGAAATTATCTTAGATTATTGATACGAAATGAAAATAGTTTCTACCTACATGATTTTAGGCATATTCTTACTATCGATCTTAACTGCATATCCGTTAGGAGTGTACGCTCAAAATGTTGAGGGTAGTTTTCTAAAGTATTCATTCAGCCATTCTGGCGTGAAGTCGGGTTCAGGAAGTCTAAGTTTGGAAGTATTAGATAACTTTGGAAACGGAACACTAAGAACTCAATTAACAGGGTCGCATAACAACATGAACTTTATTCTAGAAAGAAACGTTGCGGAATCAAACTTCCACTTACCATACATTCCAATTATTCCTGAGATCACTCAAACAATCACAAAGGGTAACGGCAGCATTTCAATTAGCATCCAGAAGATTGCAAGTGAAAATGTTAATTTGGAAGGAACTTCTTGGGTTTTGAATGTCTCCAAAGTAGCAATCTCTGCTAATGGAGTTAGAAACGGCAAGAACATTATGGTAAATCTTCAAGGTGACATAAAGGTGCTCGAGAAGTCAGGCCTCTTCTACGGGTTCAATGGAATCATAAGTTTAGGCGACAAAAAGACAGAGGTATCAATCACTTTAGTTGACACTAATCTTGATCTTAATGTAAAACCATTGTCAAACCTAACTCAACTATCCCAGATAGGTAGGTTTGTTAGCCTCGGAATGGATACAGCACCTTTCAGTGGCCAAATATCAGACGGCTCAGCTTCGGTTCTTAGCATCAGCGAAAGTCTCTTTGCAGATACGCAGTCAAATACCATGTCTTTATCTACTACAAATACCCCAAGTTCTACATATCTTCTCATAGCCACATTGATAGGGGTGGTCGCACTTGTATCAGTCATATCGATTAAAGGTATTCGCCGAGGAAGAAAGACAGGCTCATCAGAAGATACGCCACTTCACTGGGTTAACTAGATATTTCGGCGGTCTTGTTTGCCTGAGTTTAGTCAACCACTTTCTACACATAATCTAGTCAAGCGGTACGGTGAATCCACTACTGTCGGACCAATATCGCTAGATATAGAGGAGGGGAGCATATTTGGTTTTTTAGGGCCAAATGGAGCAGGCAAAACAACAACGATAAGAATGATACTAGGTCTAATTCGACCTAGCGAAGGTTCAGTGAGGATTTTTGGAGAGGACCCATTTAGAAATCCTGAAAAATCCTTAGGCAATATTGGTTATGCTCCTGAGCTACCCACCTTCCAGACCTTCTTCACCGGAGAAGCCCTGCTCGACTTCACCGCTAAGCTCTACGGGATATGCTCATCTGAAAGAAATAGGAAATCTAAAGAGCTTATCGACATGGTCGGCCTTGGCGACCACGCTAGAAAGAAGATTGGAAAGTACAGTAAAGGAATGGTGCAAAGACTAGCTGTTGCCCAAGCTTTGGTTAATGACCCCAAACTTTTGATAATGGATGAACCCACGTTGGGATTGGATCCTGCTGCTAATATCTATTTTAGAGACCTCTTCAAGAAATTAACTGAAGAAGGTAGAACTCTCTTTATCTCTTCACATCAACTCGACGAAGTTGAGAGGCTTGCTACCCACGTTGGGATGATCAATCGTGGACGCATAGTTTTCCAAGGAACAACAGATAATATTCTTGATGCTTTTTCAAAAGAGTACTCAATCGAAGTTTATCTTGAGAAGATCGATGATGAAATAGTTGAAAAGATAAAGATGCTAAGCTATGTGAAAACCGTCGAGGTCTTTGCCAACAAACTCAATGTCATCCTTAACGAGAAGAAAGACCTGCGAGCAGACCTATCTGAAGACATTATTCGAAACGGAGGGAG
>DATBXD010000012.1:0-3826 GCA_036514475.1 Nitrososphaerales archaeon | reverse complement strand
CACATGCGGCCTACCCTCACCATTATTCTTGAAAAGAGGCTCAAGAACAGACCTGAACGCCTCCCAATCTACTAGATTAGCAACCTTACCCAGCCGGTCCCCCTCAGGGAAACGACTCCTATACTCAGATCTAAGAATCTTATTGATATTCACACGATACCAGATACAAAAGACAGATTAAGACGCTCCTGTCAATTTCCTTTGATAAAACACATTGCGTTTTTAGAAGTCACCCTTATTCGATTCCAATAGTTGCTTGAATTCATTATATGGAATCGGAGCGGACGCTAGATTCAATAGATCTAGATTGGTAACAGTTGGAGTATCCAAACCTAGATTCGAGCTCATATTATCTGAATTTAAGCGTATTTTGGGCTTGGCGCTTATTAACGGTGGTTCTGCTTCGTGTGATGTTATTCTCGCTAAATGAATTGGCTTGGATTTCGCATTGCGGTGCTCGTATGCATCGTTTAACCAGCTTAGAATGCGTTCGCCGTCTTTACGTAGATCGCGACTTCTATCATCTACTTCTAGCCGCATTTCTCTTGCGAATCTATCTGTCTTCGAAGCGTCGTCGTCATCTATTGCCGCGACGAAATCGTAAATCTGACACAAGCATTCGTATGTGTCTAGGTTGGTCTGCTTGATGAAGTTGCGGGTAGCTCCTCGCATGGTTTGCGAAAGCACATTTGGATGGAACCGTCTTAGCAGCTGGAAATAGAAGTCAACTTGCATGTTGAAGTAGTGCAGGCCGAAGTCGCTGAAGTTTCGGTCAAAGAAAGCGTAGTTTGCGATTTTGTGAAAAGTCTCCGAGCGTGAATCTTTAAGGCGGTAGTCAAGACCAAAGTAGTCGCCGAGGAGCCGGCCTTCAGCTCTTAGCTTTGCCTCAAGATATGTCCCTGCGTGAGGCTCTGCTCGGCAGAAGTTGAACGGGTTATCTATGTGACGTTCTATGAAGCGTAGATTAGTTAATATATCATCAAGAATCGTATTGGGTTCAAACATTAAGAGATTATAGGCAACGTGCACGTCGAAATCATTTAGTATCTGCAGTGAGTTTAGAATGTCATCGAGTGTCTGTTGGCGGTTTAGGTTATTCAATCCGCTCTTGGATGCGTTCTCAACCCCTAGAAAAACTCGAAATAGCCCTAAGTCATCTAAGACTTCTATGGAATCTCGTGTAATGCTATCTGGTCTTGCTTTGATGGCTATGGCTATGCCTTTTACGCCCTCTTGCTCGAGTCCATCTCTTAGTTTTTTGAAGCGGATGAGCGCCTTCTCAGCATTTGGAAGGAAGAAATTGTCATCTTGAAAATTGAAGATTCGTACACCGTGCTGGAAGTAGAGTTCCTTCATTTCTAATACGATGTTATCTACGCTTCTGAATCTAAACTTCTTTCCTCCAACTCGCTTATACCATGCGTTGATGCTGCAGAAGGCGCAGTTTCGCCAGCAGCCTCTACTGCTTAGTATACTGGCTATGGGTTTGTCGAAATAGGTGTGGAATACTGTTCGCTTTGGGAAAGGTAATGTATCTAGGTTTTCAGGGCTGCCTTTCGAAGGGTTGATTGCAATTTCTCCGTTAGGTTGTCGGTAACATAAGCATGGGACTAGAGATATGTCATCGAGGTGATCAGCTAGGGTGCACATAAGGTCTTCGCCTTCACCTAGGGCAATCGAATCGAACGCGGGAAAATCCTTTAGGAGTCTTTCACAATTAAAAGATGCAAATGACCCCCCGGCAGTGAGGTGACCTTTGTATCCTGCCGCGCGAAGCCCTCGTGCCAGATTACAGAACTCTCTTCCTCGGTTTGTGAAGATCATTGATAGGCCTGTTAGAGCGGGTTTTATGGCAATTACCTGCTCTATTACTGCTGGTCGATCGTATTCAGAGTTGAATGCGATTATTTCAACTTGGTGTCCTTTTGATTCTAGGGAGGAAGCTATGTATCGTAATGCTAGATTCTCCTCTAGTTCTGCACCGATTAAGGCGATAATCATAACTAATTCTATCTTAAGACAATATGATATGTCACGTTTATTAACATTCTTAATACTTAGCTTTTGAACTCTCAACATTCTTAAGAAACATCCTGTATCTATTCTCGTAGGTGAAAGAATAGTTCTGAAGAAGTCAAAAGTCGACTCAGTTGCTCTTCTTGAGAGTATTGCGAGGAATGGGCCCTCCGTTAAACGGATTTCACCTCACGTAATCGAGGAAGAACTTGTTGAAAGGGTCTGATAGATGCCTGCTAAGAAGCACTCACCTCTCTTTTTTTGTCTTCTGAATTATCGGGGCATTCTGTGAGATGTTCAGGCAGTATATTCAAAGAATTTGTTAGAACTCAGTTATTTTCTGACCTGCCATCTGCTGAATCTTGATGAATACAAACTCGGCAGGTTTATTCGGTGCAAAGCCCACCACAATATTTACTATTCCTAATGTGATTTCGTTTTTTGTTGTTGTTTCTTTATCGCACTTTACAAAGTATGCATCTGATGGCGTTGTGCCTTGAAATGCACCGTTTCTGAAAAGGTTTTGCATAAAAGCTTCAACACTTTGACGTATCTGCGTCCAAAGTGGCTCATCATTAGGTTCGAAAACCACCCATTTCGTGCCTTGGTAAAGGCTCTCTTCAATATAAAGCGCTAGCCGACGAACTGGAATGTATTTCCATTCAGAGTTAATATCTGCGCCGTCTAGGGTTCTCGCTCCCCAACATACATTTCCCGAAAGAGGAAAACTCCGTAGACAATTAATGCCTAGCGTATTGAGGTCATCGTTCTGATGGTTCGTAATCTTGTAATCAAGAGCCTGCACATTCACGAGCGTTGCGTCAATACCAGCTGGTGACTTCCAAACTCCTCGGGTAGCGTCGGTTCGAGCGTAAAGACCAGCAATGGTTCCGCTTGCGCCATGTGACTTTAACGTATAATTATTCGTCGGGTCAGCAACTTTTACATGTGGAAAATATAGAGATGCGTTCTTCTTTGGTAAACTAGCATTATTAGCTAACCACTGCTTAATGGCTTCGACATCGCTGATATTGTTAGGAGTATCGATTATATAGAAGGCATGGCGTTTCTCACAGTAATTGATGGCTGCTGCGATAACTGCTGATGCATTTTTTGGAGTTAGCCCTTCTTTAATATTAGTTTTAGTAATTGTTGCTGTTAGAGGAATGCTTAGAATATTAAAGTCAACATCTTCGAGCGCATAGATACCTGACTTATCTTTGAGAGATCCGATGATCGCGCTGCTTTTTGGCGGCGATCCAATATCTCCTATGCGTACCACCCAAGCTTCGCTTCCGCCGTTTAGAAAGAATTGCTCTATTGCGTAGCTGGCCTCGCTCTTGGAATCGAGGCCGCCAAATTCATGTTCAAAATCTTGTATATTGAGGATTTTGACTGCCTTGTTCATAGGCCCTTGCTTGAAGATATCTATGAATGCGGCGACTGAGGTTTTAACACCTGTGATTGTGTGCACACCACTTGGGGACTGCTCAATATCGACACCTGGATAGGTGATTCGAGTCGGCATAGTATTTAGTTTCAGGGTCTTCTATTTATCTATACACGGAGCAGAAGCTTAGCAAATATGAATCTTCAGCTCTTGAGAGTTATTATATTTGTGTAACGAGGGCGGGAGTCTCAACCGAATATATTGGCTCAATTTCTTCTATGAATCGTGATAATTTTGAGATGTTCATAATAATGATTAAAGTTTCTCTTAATACCTCTTGGTTTTGCTGTGGGTTAATATAGCTCTGTTTTGCTTTGCCGCTATCTTGGGGTTTTGGTGGGTTAGTTGGCGCTAAGAAGT
>DATBXD010000011.1:0-2101 GCA_036514475.1 Nitrososphaerales archaeon | reverse complement strand
CCCTTCAGTTAACTTTTTACACCTATGCACCTATCAAACGAACTGCCATGTATATACTCCCTCGCACGAAGCCTGCGCCTAAACGCTAAACTTCAGGGATGAACTTTTTCATGAATGTGATTATCTCTTCGCTCTGCCTCGGGTTAAGCGAGACCTGCAGCCCATAGGATGTCGGCTTGGGCACAATCGCTCCCTGGCGCATCAGATCTTTCGCCAATTGTTCTACTCGCTTAAGGCTGTACTTGCCAAGGTCTGTTTCGCTCCATCCTTTCTTCAGGTTGTCAAGCGCGGTATGGCTTGCGCCCCAGTTGCCTCTTTTGTGGAGCTTGAAGAGGATTGGTCGCCTTAATTTGGTCGTCTGAAAGTATGAATTCACTTATGGGACTTTATGAGTCTATCTTTAAATCCTTTCACCGGCAATACTGCATTGATGACATACAAGTCTGACGAGACAATGTTGCTCAAGTATCTGGGCGCAAGCCCTACGCTTAGAATCATAGACTTTTTCCTAGACAATCCCCTGTCGGACTACTCAAAGAACGAGATCGTGAGGAACTTAGGAATGGGAAGGGTAACCTTCTTCAAATACTGGAAGGAAATGGAGAATTCAGATGCTGTGAAGGTTACCAGACACGTTGGACGATCTACAATGTATCAACTGGATAAGGAGAACGAAGTGGTAAGGCAGTTGATAAAGCTGGACATGACGCTAGCGAGAAGAGCCATGGAGAGCGCTGCGGAAGATTATAAGAAGCCGATTCTTGTAAAATCAAATTAGTATTCTACGACATATAAGTGTGTATGATTTCGCTGAAATTATCAGAGGTTTTTACAGGAAGTCCTATTCAATATAACTCTGCGAGAAATTCATACACCTAGTTTATCAAGATTAAGTTAAGCTTCATCTAGCTATATTTAGATGGTTTAAACACTTTACTTATTTTCTTTATCTTTAACACACCATTTCTATGCGGTCCACGGTTCTAGAACTCAATAAATTTGGATCATCGATTAGATATATATGGGAATAACTTTAGCTGCTAATCTCAAAACACTTCATAGGCAAAAGTAAAATTTTCAAAATAATTGTTAATGTTGGCAAACCTTTAGAGGAATAAAACGTAAATAGAGATTATCTAAGCATCAAATTGATATGAAGCAAAGAAAGGTACTTTCTCTTCTCCTGCTAATTATTGGGGCTATTGCAGTTGGAGGTTTTCTTCTTAGCCGATTTCAATCTTCAAATGAGTTTGGCATCTATCTAGCTGAGAGTAATGAGCTGGTGATATCTGATAGAGAGGTTGTTTCATATAATAGAACTTCTCATCAAATAAGACTTACCGACGAGGGGGTTGAGAGAGTTAAGAAGATGGATCTGTATCACAAGACGTTTGTTGCGAAGTTAAGCGGTAAGGAATTGTATAATGGTTCTTTCTGGAGCGATATGGACTCGATGCCATACAAAGGTGTAGCGATAATTGATATCGCACTTATTCAGAGAGGCTTTACAAACACTCTAAGAATAGATCCTTGCTATCCCCCAACGTTTTGCTTAGACGTAGACCCGAGAGATAACCTTGAATTACTTGAGTACTTTCAAAGAACTGGAAAACTAATTGAGTGAGAGAAACTATTGTGACTCAAATTAATTCATGAAAATTGATGGATTTGAATTGCTCTTTCCACTAAACAGGATGCGGCCCTTTTTCTTTAAACATCTCTTTCCGCCACAGGGTTTGATTCTAACTATTAGATAGTCTAGACTTTGCATGTTAAATTGGCTGATAAATAATATATTAATGTGATAAATATTATTACTTAGGGCAGGGATGAATATTGACAGTCGCTGCTCAGAAAGAGTTTCATATAACGATAGAAAAAGGAGAAGATGGATACTATGTTGCAAGCGTTGTGGAGTTACCCGGTTGCCATACCCAAGCAAAGAGCTTAGATGAACTAGCTGACTGTTTGCGTTTCTGTGCCTAGCGTGTGTCTATCATTCGCAGTATATTTCTGGTAGGTATCTTCGCATTCCGAATCCTGTGTATGAAGAGGTGTGCAGCGCCTCTTCTTACCCATTCTACGGTCGCCTCGAGAGATG
>DATBXD010000010.1:0-2602 GCA_036514475.1 Nitrososphaerales archaeon | reverse complement strand
ATAAGTCCATATCTCTCATCTAGAGTTTTCCTGTCCTACGAAAGGATTGTCCGCTGGAATTCTGTATTTCTCTGATCTTGAAGACTTGGAGATATCTATTCTGAGAATCTTACCTAACAAGACATTTCTATTCTGTCCATTTCCATGAGGGTCTCCTCCTGAACCTCCATCGCCTAGCCCAATGTAGAGCATTCTATCAGGACCAAAAGCCATCATTCCTCCGTTGTGGTTAGAATACGGTTGTGGAACTTCCATAATGACTAGTTCACTACTTGTATTTGCTTTGTTAGGATCATTATCACTTACAGAGAATCTTGATATGACTGAGCGTCTTGGGGAATTCGCAGTGTAATACACGTAGAAGTAGCCGTTGCTCTTGTAATCAGGATCAAATGCCAAGCCTAATAATCCCTCTTCGTTCCCATCATCGTTGACCTTCTCGTCAATTGCAAGAAATACCGTTGCCTGAGTATCCTGCTTGTTTGGGAAGACCATGATTTGCCCCTGTTGCAAAACTACAAATAATCTATTTGTATCATCATTTGCATAAGTTAGAAAGAGTGGCCTAGTGAACGATAAGTTAGGAAAGGCAACTTCAACAGATGTTTTGCTCAGAGGAATGGCGTTGATTTCTAGAGTAGTTTGGTTAGCCTGCTGATTAGTTTTGTTATCTTTGTGCCGGCTATCTAGCGCTTGTTGATTTGATTCTTGAGGTTGTTTGAAGAGTTGTGAATTCATAATAAACGCTGATGCAATTATAATCAATACAAGCATAGCTATTAGTATTGAGATTCGTCTAGGCACCTGTTTATTCTAGATATTTTGGTTGGAGACAGTATTTAAGCGACACCTGCGCTTTGGGTTTTGGGAGGTTTACCTAGTTAACGGTTCGCCTCGTTCCACTCTTATTTATGCGACTTTACCTTATCTAAAAATGTGAGTAATCCTTATTCTACATCTTATATGAGTAATCTTAAAAGACTTTACAGAATTACAATTCTTTTTTTAGAAAAGGTTATTGCTTAAGCGGGTATTTCGAAGGTGAGATGGTTTATGAGATTAAGTGGATTTCAATCAAGAGCCCTACCTATTGTACTAATATTACTTGCGGCAATTATGCTGTATGTGGCCTACTTATCTATTCAACCAACATCTAAGGATATAGAGTATATGGTAGGTGAAATACAGCTCTTCGAACCTGTCAAGAAGGGGACTGTCTCGATTGAAGAGGCTATCTCTAGACGCAGATCTATACGAAACTATACCAGTGAACCGCTTAATCTACAGGAGGTAGGTCAGCTTCTCTGGGCCGCTCAAGGTGTAACTGAGCCTAACTGGAGTTTAAGGGCTGCTCCGTCGGCAGGCGGAACATATCCTCTTGAAATCTACATAGTGGTATCTCTTAACGGGGTGGATAATCTGCCGCCGGGTGTCTACCGTTACATCCCTAAGCATCACAGCATAATTCTAATTGCTAAAGGTGATAAGATGAATGACCTTGCCGTAGCTGCTCTTGACCAGCAGTGGGTTTCTGAATCTAAAGTATCGATCGTTATCGCTGCTTTGTTTGAGAGAACTACTGACAGATACGGGGAGAGAGGGATTAGGTATGTTTACATGGAGGCTGGGCACGCTAGCCAGAACATCTATCTTCAAGCTGTAGCTCTTAACCTTGGGACTGTTGCGATAGGGGCGTTTCACGATGAACAGGTGCAGAAAATAGTTGACATGCCAGATAAGGAGAAGCCGTTATACATATTACCAGTAGGTCGCCCTAAGCCCGGTGTCTAGAGGTTTAAGGATGGGGCTGGGCTTGCGTCATCCGCCGGGGAACTTTGCTAAACTTCTCACAATTCTACTAATGCTCCTAGTAATCTACTTTTTAGCCGCTGACATAGTGAATGTTTTAACCCCCATCACTCAGAATGCTCTTAGAAGCTTGAAGGGAGGCTCTTGGCTTGGATACAGACTCGGTTACTTTGGAACATTGGTTTTAATGTTATCTATGTTCTACAGTGTAGTTAAGCGTCTTAGCGTCAAACATATACGATTCCTAGGCGGGAGAAGGTTGTGGCTTCAGATCCACATAGTTCTAGCAATAGTCGGCTCCACGGCGATTCTTATTCACACAGGCCTCCCGTTTAGCTTCAGATACTATGATCCATTCAAGTACATCCGGCTCATTCAAGGAGGAGGCGCTGGGCTTGTGGGGTTCGCTGGGCTAGCCACCTGGTTTCTTCCGCTGATTCTTATCAGTGGATTCGCAGGCAGATATCTCCTTAACCGGTTTGACTCGAATCTGAGAGTTTGGTTTAGATACTGGCATACTCTGCACATTCTTTTAACAGCCGGCCTCTACGTGACTGGTTTAATTCACCTTATGGTTGTAGTGTGGTTGAGATTCATTACAATCTAATCTGTCTGCCTCAACCTCACCACTAAAGAGCTCCACGTCGAAAGATTGACTTTACAAGAAATACTTCGTATTATACATCAAACCAGAAAAGTTGAAAAAAAGAGAGGAGAAGCGGGCCCTTAGGCTCGCTTTCTAGTCATCATCACAGCAGCAGCAACAACAGCTACTAGAGCGACTCCGACTGCA
>DATBXD010000009.1:0-3757 GCA_036514475.1 Nitrososphaerales archaeon | reverse complement strand
AGTACCCGTAATGTTCCAGTTACATCTTGAGACATAAAAAGTAACATCGTAAGGGATAAATATAAGTTTTACATAGTATTTGCTGTGTGGGATAATCATCCTCCGTGAGACGCCATCTGTATGAAGAGGTTGTAGAGTGATATCTTGGTCTCCATTTCTTTCGCCATGTTTACGTATTTTTTGGCGGATACATATTCTCCGAAGATGCGTTTGATGCTTGAGAAGGCGCCTTCTACGGCCCATCTGTCTCCGTAGCTTTTCTGTTTCTTCCACTCTTCAAAGTCGCTTTGCTGCGCCATGACGGCTTGCTTCCGCGCGAAGCTGCCTTTCGCCTTTGGAACTGCGTTCTTCCTAACCTTGATCGCTGGATCGATTCGGTTGGCGGCGAGGAGGTTGAAGTTCGCCCTGGAGTCGTAGGCTCCATCACCGTAAACCCTGTCCACATTGTTCTTGCTTATCGCCTCTTTGACGAGAGGCTCCGTCTGGCTCCCATCGGAGACGTACTCCTCCGTTACCTGTATGGACACGGCTTGCTTGCTCTTAGTATCCACCGCGAGGTGGATTTTCAGGTAGCCTCGCTTGACTTTCCACACATGTCGGATCCAGTCGCCTGAGTTCGTAACCTTGATGCCAGAGGAGTCCACCGCCACAGAGATTGGCTGATCAGTCTTGACTCCGTCGAGCTTCATGTCGAGACTCTTGGTTCGCTCCCAGATTGTGCTCCAGTCCGGAGCCTTCAAACCCACCACATGCTTTGACAATGCTTTAACGAACCCCTCCTCCTGCCTAAAAGGCAAGTGAAACAACACGTGAACGTAGGCGAGAAGCCTCATAAACGCCTCCGGGTAGCGGAAGGGCGCACCCCTCTTCCTCTCGTTCATCCCCTTAAGCCCATCCTCCCACTCATGCAGCAGATCAAAGTCAAGAAGTATCTCGCCTCTTCTCACAAGAGACTCGTTATATTCCTTCCAATTCCTCTTATCCACATACTCCTGACCCCATCTTCTAATTTCAACCATAAACGAAAACATACCACCGCACTATACAAACATAGAAGATGAAACATCTAGACTAAAGAGTCATTATCCCACACAGCACAAAAGAGTATACCTTTAAGTATTGGGAAGACAAAATATTATATTGCCGGATAACTAAATAATTAACAAATAGGGGGTGAGAAGATATGGTAGAAGAAAAATTAGCTGATGAGGTTGTAGCCAAAATGAATGAAATTAAGAAAGCAGCAAATGATTTCAAAAAGAACGTGGAAAGCATGGTAAGTCACATGAATGTCGAAATGAAAGATTGGCATTTTGGTGTAGAAAATCATGAGAAAGGCGTTACACTTGACGTTGCAATAAAGTTGATAATAACCAGGAAGTAGATCAAGAATTACGCAAGTGATGACTTGATGAAATCTAACTTTGTAAAATTCCTCCCAATTATTGGGAGGTTCTTCCCTATTTTGATACGATTATTACCAATTTTCATAAGATTATGCCCTTTTTTTGAACGGGTTGCTCATGTTTTTTTATCGAGTTTTATAGAGATAGAGTTAAGAACATTGAAGACCAAAGGGTCAATTGAGAATTACAGTACAAGAATCGTAAGGATAAAAAAGTTTCATTACAGAATAGATATAAGAATCGTTTTAACTTCAGAGCAAGCAAAAATCATATTAAACGACTCGGTAAAAAATATACTTGGAATGTTCGGGTGAGATAATCGTAATTAAAGATACGAATATAGAAGAAGATACTGAAATAGACGAAATAGCCCAAAGAATCTTGTTAGAGCTTGAAAGCGCCAGTTCCAAGGAGTTATCTGATATTCGTTATGCAAAAATGATGATGCGTCTATCAGACATTCATTATGCAAAACGGGTATTGAAACAGATAGGAAGTATATCTGAAGCTGAATCTGAAATAGAGAAAAGAGCAGTGGTCAAAGTTCTTTTGTTTTCTATGTGGTTACAGAAACTTTATTTCATCATAAGGTCATTCATTATGGGGCAGATAGGTGCAGCCTTTACATTCCTTTTCATATGGTACTTTGGTTTAATAGATGCCCCTACTGGATTTATCATAGGTATATTTGTGTTTGTTTTTTCATTGGTTTTAACAAGGCTATTTGATGTACAAATAACCAAAGCCACAAAAATAATCGTCGAAATCATGGCTAATCATAGAACTGTTCGGGATTTTATCATGAACCACTTTTAACTAAAGAGCATAACAGTCAAAAGTATTGCCAACTCACACATGAATTGCAAGAAAGAACCCAATATTGACCACTTCCTCGTAACTGTACTTGGAATGCTAAAGCAAAGATTTCTTATTTCAAAGTAGGGCCTGTTCATGACCATGCTGTTCCGAGACTACGTGAACGAGCTTCACGCTAACCCTAGAATTACCAGGCCATCTTAGGAAACACTTAGAATAATATTTCTGATGCATCAATCTATTATTAGAAAATCAATCTTGTAAAGAATCATATGAGACGAAACATCAATCTACTTCTAAACCTAATTCCTCTCACGATAGTAAATTGCAATAGTCGACTTCAGATAAATTGAGAAAACAAGTTATGATAAGTTCAAAAAGAATATCTTTGAAAGAATAGAAATAGCTTAGTATTACCTATCTGTTGAAAAAAATGATAGGCTCATCTCGGAAGCTTACTGGCGTGATGCAAGGGTTAATTATTTATCCGAAACAATCTTCTAAAAGCAAATTTTACTAAAATGGGCAATCAATGTTGCAGGAAGGCTGATAAAAGCTGAAGATACATTATAAATCTGTAAACGAAGTATTCATAAATGAAAACGTTGGATATTTCAGAGGCTATATTGGCTTAAGCCTTTTTGACATTTTGGGGTATTCACTAGTCATCATTGAAGAAATAATTTAATCCAAGAAATATAAGAATAGTAGTTGAATGGTTTCAATTTGCATCTTCAGGATTCGGCTTAAAAAATATCTAGGTTACTTGGAAGAAAATGTATTCATGAAAGAGTACTACCACAATTCAATAATCTGGTATTTATGGAAGGCTTCACAATATTTGCTCTATTTTAGACGAGTAAACTTTAACTTGCAAATGAAGGCCAAGATGTTTAGGAAACAACAATGTTTCTAGGAATGAATAAATTCGACCATGGGAAATCCTAGTCGAAGCGAAGAACCAGTTGTGGAGTGTATCATAAATTTGTTGGAAAGTGCAAATCAGTTATAAATGATAATTAACTCTTTCAAGGTGCTGTGTGGGATAAGCATCCTCCGTGTGGTATCGTCTGTATGAAGAGGTTGTAAAGTGATACTTTGGTCTCCATCTCCTTCGCAATGTTGACAAATTTCTTGGCGGATACGTACTCTCCAAAGATGCGTTTGATGCTTGAGAAAGCGCCTTCAACAGCCCATCTATCTCCGTAGCCTTTCTGTTTCCTCCACTCTTCAAAGTCGCTTTGCTGCTCTATGACGGCTTGCTTGCGCGCGAAGCTACCTTTCGCCTTTGGAACCGCATTCTTCCTAACCTTAATAGCAGGATCAATCCAGTTGGCAGCGAGAAAATTGAAATTCGCCCTCGAATCGTAAGCACCATCACCATACGCCCTCTCCACGCTGTTCTTGCTCATCGCCTCTCTTATGAGGGGCTCCGTCTGGCTCCCATCGGAGACATGCTCCTCCGTTACCTGTATGGACACGGCTTGCTTGCTTTTTGTATCCACCGCAAGATGAATCTTCAGGTAGCCCCGCTT
>DATBXD010000008.1:0-10659 GCA_036514475.1 Nitrososphaerales archaeon | reverse complement strand
TCTATGTTTGTCTTCAAGGCTATTTCGCGAAACGGCTCCTCTACAAGAGGAAATCCGTTCTGCGTAGCTTGTAGAAGACACGTATCTATTTCATCCAACATCTTTGCCATCACAAAATCACCTTAATTTAATTCCTCCTCTAATCTTGAAAAGGCGTTCAGTCGGGAGGTTTACAACATCATCTTCAGAAACCTTCGTCTTCCTTTTAATGTCGTGAACTATTCTATCAAGTTTCTTTTGAGTCGGAGCGGTTAGCGTGAACCAAACATTATACTCATGTTTTCTCTCATAATTATGAGATATCTCATCATACCTATTGATAATAGAAACAACTTCGTTAATCCGGTTAGGCGATACTCTCATACCGATGAGAGTTGACGCTTTCAACCCCACCTTCCTAGCGTCTATGACAGGCCCTATTCTTCTAATCACTCCCTTCTCCTTTAAATCTTTCAACCTTTTCAAAACATCTTCACTACTCATGCCCAGCCTCAGCGCTATCTCTGCCCAGGGTTTTTTGATTAGAGGAATCTCTTTCTGCACTAGCTCTAGGATACTCAAATCAACTTCGTCAAGAACATCCTTCTCCGGATTTATCAAGGGGTATCTTTCAAGTTCAATCATCATTGCTTCTACCGTATACTCGTTTGGCGTAACAAGCACTTTGACCCCCTTACCTTCAAGCGTGTTTTTCGTTACAGGACCTATAGACACAACTACAACCTTCTGATTCAACGCTTCACTAAGTTCCTCTGCTTGATGAAGTTCCTTAGCAACCTTGAACAAGTTAAGCGCTGTTGATGAGCTGGTGAATGTTATGATATCGATTCTACCAGCAAGAATATCTTTTATTAATGCATAGATTTCAGTTTTGTCGCTTGGAATCCTCGTTTCATATATTGGAAACTGGACTATCTTAACGCCTGTCCCCGTAAGGCCTTTCTCAAGGTAATCTGTAGGCGAATCTGTTCTTGGAACTACCAAAACTTTACCTCTTAATGGAATCTTTGAAAGCGTCGCTACCAATCCATTAGAGCTATGATCAGCTGAAGTTACATCTACTCTAATACCTTGCCCTATAAGCTTCGTTTTCGTCTTAACGCCTATTGCGACCACTTGCATTTTTGCAAGCGCTTTCAGAACCTTGTCTTCCAGTTTTAACTTCTTAGAAAGCGAGAGGAAGCTTGTGACTCCGTTCTGGCTCATGAATACAATAATATCCGACTTGCCATTAGTTATTAGTTTGAACGGCTTTCTAACACTCTCTAAATCTGACGTTGGCACTATCTCTACGGTCGACGCAACGCGAGGTTGACCTCCGAGCTTCTTTATGATCTCAACGAGTTCTTCGGCTTGCTGAGCTGGCCTAGTTATTACGACGCTCTTTCCTTTGATCATTTAAGTTCTCCTTCAAACCATGAAAGGTCTTTACGAAGGTTAACCACTTCTCCAATAACAAGAACACCTGGTGGCTTAACATTCTCGGAAATGGCTTTTCTCGCGATATTTTGTAGGGTGCTTTGAGTAGTTCTCTGCTGGCTGGTAGTTCCCCACTCAATAAGAGCTGCCGGTGTTTCTCTACTGAGGCCTCCATTGATCAAGGCTTTTGTTATTTCATCTAGATTCTCAATACCCATTAATACAACTATTGTGTCTACCGCTGTCGCTATCTTACCCCAGTCAACGCTAACTTTACCCTTACTTCTCTTCTCATGACCGGTGACTATTGCCACTGACGAGGAATAATCTCGATGAGTTACAGGTATTCCTGCGTAAGTTGGGACAGCGATTGCTGAAGTTATTCCCGGTATAACCTCAAATTTCAATCCCGCTTTTACAAGTTCTTCAGCTTCTTCTCCGCCTCTCCCAAACAAGAAAGGGTCGCCTCCTTTGAGCCTAACTACTTTCTTTCCTTCATGAGCTTTTTCGACAAGAATCCTTCCTATGTTATCCTGTGTGACTGAGTGGTTTCCGGAGCTCTTGCCGACGTACAACTTCTCGGCTTTCTTAGGTATCTTTTCAAGTATCTTTTTTCCAATCAGACGGTCGTAAACAACTACATCAGCGTTCTTCAGAGTTTTCAGAGCTATTACACTCATAAGACCCGGGTCTCCCGGCCCTGCACCTACCAAGTAGACCTTTCCCTTATTCAACTCGCCCCACCATATTCTCAACTGAGCCTACCTGACTGATTAGCTCCTGAGCCGCGTTATCTCCGATTTCTTCAGGACTGCTCGCTGATCCCTCTTGAGAGAACTTTAGTCTTCGGCCTCCGTCAGGCGACAGTATCATCGTCTTCAAAATCATCTTACCGCCATTGACTTTAGCCCACGCTCCGATCGGTATTTTACACCCGCCTCCGACAGCCGCTAAAAATCTTCTTTCAGCTGTAACCTCACTCATGGTTGGAGCGTGATTTATTTTGCTGAACAGACTAAGTAAATCCTCCCTATCCTTTCTAATCGTTATTGCTAACGCTCCTTGACCCGCTGCGGGAGTGAAATCTTCAGAAGGTAGACATTCTATTGTGCTTTGCATCTTCAGCCTGTTGAGCCCGGCTTCAGCCATTATCAAAGCTGTAAACTCCCCTTCATCTAGTTTCCGTAACCGTGTTTCTACGTTTCCTCGAATCGGTTTTATTACTAGGTCCTGTCTAAGATGTTTAACCTGAGCTTCTCGTCTTGGGCTTCCAGTACCAATTGTTGATCCGCTTGGGATATCGTTTACGTTATACCCCTCCTTGGACACGAGAACATCAAATGGGGATTCTCTGATTGGAATAGCCGCTATCGTTAGTTTTGGATCTAATGACGTGGTCAGATCCTTCATACTGTGAACTGCGAAGTCTACAACTCGTTCTATTACCGCGTTATTTACTTCCTTCTCAAATATTCCCTCTCCTCCTATGGTGAGAATATGCTTTTCATCCATAATGTCTCCTTTTGTCTTTATGACTTGCGTAGATACCTCGAGGTCTTTCGATACCTTTTTCATCATTTGAACCACTATTCCTGTCTGAATAAGAGACAGACTGCTTCCTCTTGCTCCTACGATAATATTCATATTAGCCTCTCCTCGAGGCTTTCAAAGCCTCACCCATGATTTCGAGTGTTTTTTCCAAATCCTCAGTTGTATGAGCTGTTGAGATGAAACAGGTCTCAAACTGAGACGGTGGGATAAACACGCCTCTCTCAACTAATTCCCTATGGTATCTTGTGAACATACTTGTATCCGAATGTTTAGCGTCAGAGTAACTCCAAACTGGTTTCTCAGTAAAGAATATCTGAAACATGGATGCAATACTGTTTACCTGTGACTTGATATTCGCATCAGCAGCTACATCTCTTAGGCCTTTAGACATTAATACGCCCTTCCTCTCAAGACTACCGTATATCTCATTCTTCTTTTCCGCAAGTATTCTGAGCACAGTTAACCCAGCTGTGACGGAGATAGGGTTACCACTCAAAGTTCCAGCTTGATAAACTCCCCCCAACGGTGACACCATTTCCATTAGATCTTTTCTTCCACCGTAGGCGCCAATTGGGAATCCTCCACCAATTATCTTACCAAGTGTAACCATGTCAGGTTGAACCCCGTAGTACTCTTGTGCGCCTCCAAGAGCCACTCTGAATCCAGTTATCACTTCGTCAAATATCAACAATATGCCACTTTTTCTTGTAGCTTTTCTAAGTGCTTGGAGATACCCTCTTCTCGGAAGAATCAATCCTGAATTCCCAACTACTGGTTCTAAGATTACTGCAGCTATGTTTGTGTCTTCTCTTCTGATAAGATCTTCAAACGCTTCAATATCGTTGTATGGAAGCACTATCGTGTTCTTCGCCGTATCCTTAGGTATACCTAGTGAATCAGGTGAGCCAAATGTTGATGCACCTGAACCTGCTCTTACGAGGACGGAATCATGCGCTCCATGGTAGCATCCTTCAAACTTGACTATTTTATCTCTTGATGTAGCGCCTCTAGCGACTCTGATAGCGTGCATTGTAGCCTCTGTCCCACTGTTCACTACTCTTAGCATCTTAGCGCAGGGAACTAGTTTTGATATGAGCTCTGCAAAATCAACCTCTTGTTCAGTGGGAGTTCCATACATCGTGCCGCGAGGCAATTGATTCCTTACTGCTATCTCAACATCTTCATTGGCATGTCCAAGGATGAGTGGTCCATATGACATGCAGTAGTCTATTAACTCGTTTCCATCTACGTCTGTTAGTTTAGAACCCTTTGCCTTTGATGTGAAGAACGGGTAGGGTTTATATGCTCTGACCGGGCTGTTAACTCCTGCTGGAATTCTTTTCTTCGCTCTAACATAGAGCCTCTTAGATGAGATATGTGTTTTTCCGTGGCCACTCAAAAAAGTTTCAACTCACGTCTTGTTCAATCTAATAAGTCGGGTGTTCTTGCCTTGAACACCTCTTGAATTATTGCTATCTTATCAAAATCTCTATCTAGCTCTGCATTCATCAGATTATTTATTGGGTCGAGCATTATTCTCTCCATTAATTGTTTCGAGAATCTCTCCATCACTTTCCTGCAATGACCACATCTTTCTACCTCAACATTGGTCTTGTCCATAAGACTGTAAGCTCTTTCAAGCTCTTTGCGTCTTATTTCGTCAGCTCTTCTACTTACCTCATTTATTATTGGTCCAACGTCGAGTTTCTTTTGCATCGCTTTTATCCTGTCAATCTCATTCTGAATCAGAGTTTCCGCCTTATCGGATTCTTGTAGACGTTTTTTCAGATTATCATCTGCTATTCCTCTTAGATTATCGATGTTATGCACTGTAACATTCTCAAGACTACTGACCTGTTCATCCACGTTTCTTGGCTGAGAAAGATCTATTATTAGCAGACTTCTTCCTTTCCCCCTAATCATTAACGCCTCCTCCATCTTGCTTTTGGTGATTATGCAATGAGGAGCTGATGTCGCTACAATCACAATATCAACTGTTGATAGTTTTTCTACAAGCTTATTGTAATTCACAGCTTCTCCATTCAGAATCTTTGAAAGAGCAACTGCTTTCTCATAGGTCCTGTTGGCGACAAATATCAAAGTTGTTTTTCTAGCTGCCAATGCCTTTCCTGCTAACTCACCAATCCTGCCGGCTCCAACAATCAACACTTTCTTTCCCTCAAGTCCTCCTGCTTTTTCCTCGAGAAGGTTTACAGCTATAGAACCTATGGAAACCGCACCTTTATTAAGCCCTGTCTTAACTCTCACTACTCTTCCTACTTTCACACCTTTTTCAAATATTTTACTGAGTGTAGACCCTAATGTTCCATATTCTTTAGATTGAGCAAAGGCATCTTGAACTTGGCCTAGAATCTGGTCCTCTCCGACCACCATTGATTCCAATCCTGAGGTCATCCTCATTAGGTGAACCAATGCATCTGTTGCTTGGGATATTTCCAAGTGGTTTCTTAGAACAGATTGGTCGAATCCTGTGTTTTCACACCAATAATTAATGACCTCTTCCTGAATACAATCTACGCATTCGCTTGACAATGATAGAAATATCTCGACGCGATTGCAAGTCTGAAGAATAAGACAACCGTCAACGCCTTCAAAATCTCTAACATCTCTAGAAGACGTCTTTATATCATCAAAACAGAGAGCTTCAAGAACATCTATAGGAGCTTTCTTGTAAGTGACTCTCAGGTTGAGCAATCCTCTTATTTCGTCGGTATCCAAGGTTTTGTTACTTCTTTGCATATGCGAATCTCAAACTCAAAGTGTTTCAGATCGTTCTTCAGTGGTATCTGATCTAATTGTCCACAAGTTTATTTTTATTGGAGATTTGATATGTTTGGGTTTGGACGCCACCATCTAGTCGAAATCGACTATTCTCAACTATATATAAGTTATTAGTATGAAAAGTTCATACTAATTGCCTTTAGGGTGGCTGCAGGGTTATATGTTGCTAATAACGCAAGTGTTTACAGTTTAAAAGTTGGATCTGACTTTATGAATTCTGTTATTACAGACACGCGGATATCTTTCACACCTGGGTAGGTCTTTATCTCCTTGACAAGATCGTTAAAATGATCCATATCCTGTGCAAATACTGCCACGACTAAATCGTACTCGCCCGTAGTGCGATAAATGTATGGTATCTCATGGATGGCGGAAAGCTTCATTGTGATATCTTCTAATTCAGTATGAAGAGTCTTGAGAAGAATAGCTCCGCCCACAGAGAAACCTATACTTGCAGGGTTTAGAAGAGCCACGAATTTTGTTATAACTCTCTTCTCAACAAGCCTCTTGACTCTAAATCTGATTGTAGCTTCTGCAGTCTTAAGACGCTCAGAGATTTCAGTATAAGTCAAACGCGCATTATTCTGCAACAAATTGAGAATAGACTTGTCGAGGTCATCAAGTTCAACTTTCATTCTAAATTCCTACTTTAAGTATGTAATAAGATGGTTAATATGAATTTTTCCATTGCACAGTATTTTCGTTTAATATATTTTTTATAGCAATCTTATAGATAATGAAAGACAATGAATTTTATCCAAAAGTTACTCTTCTCGTAATTAAAGGATATCGCAGATACAGGCCGTAAATGACGCCTACGACCATCCCCCCCAAGTGAGCGCCATGAGCTATTCCTGATGGAGTGAATAGACCCACAAGATCTAAAAGTGTCCAAAGAATAGCAGTGATAAACATCGGTAAAGGGATGATGCCGTAAATGAATATCATCATTAATGGTGCCAGAACAGCTAAAGTTCCAACAACCCCGTAAATAGCTCCAGAAGCACCTATGGCTGGAGTAAGCGGATCGCTTGCTGTGAATAGATAACCTAAATTACCTATTACACCAGATACTAGAAACAATACTAAGAAAGACTTTCGACCTATCATTCTCTCAAGATATGTACCAAAAAAGAATAAAGCCATCATATTAAAGAATAGGTGAGAAAGGTCTGCGTGTAGAAATATAGATGTAATAAACATCCATGGATATTCTAATACGAGTGCTGGAAAGAAAGCTAAGTAAACCCAGCTGCTCGTAACATATTGAAGTACAAAACCTACTAAAGACAGCAGAATGAATATGTAAGTCCATCTTGGTGTTGTTTCATACATTATATCTACGCCTGTTCATTATCTATAAAAACTAAGTTCTTTAAGAGTTGTCATTACTCACTGATAAGTTTTCACTCTGTAGATTAGCGCTATTCAAAAGTTATTTTGTTTGTCTAGCTAAGTATTGATGATGCTCTGAGTTTTGCAAATATCTGGGTTACAACTTCTTTTCTCAGGTCGAGGTTTCTAGCTATGTCACCGATCTCTTTCTCGTTTCTGTTTAGAATATGGTGAATTACAGATCTCTCATGCGCCGAAATACTCTTCCCCCTAATATTTTCTTTTGCTACATGCATAACTAAGCTTCTAAATTGCAGTAACGCCGTTCTTTTCTTCTCTATTGTTTCGACGTTTCTATCAATGTCAGCAATAAGCTCAGCGAAAGGGCTTATTCCTCTAAATCTACTCTTTCTTGAGCGAAGCGTGTCAAACCTCTCTGTAAACTCGCCTACTTCACTATTTCTTGAAGCTACAGATATTTCCCTATAGGCAGTTATTCGAGCGCCATAAAGGTCTGGTGAAAAGTCAATAGCGAGCGAAACGCTTTTGGTTAGTCCATATATTCTTCTGTCAGGTCCACGGGGGCTTGACTCTTTGGTTGCCTCTACTACGTCTGCTTCCTCCATTACCTTCAGATGTTTCGAGATAAGCTGTTGATGTATTCCTAAATCCCCTGATAATTCAAGTGGGTAACTAGTATCTTCGCTTAATCTCTTGATGATGCTTCTCCTGACAGGGTTCGCAAGAATGTTTAGAACGGTGTCAAGATCTCCAGATGAAATGATTAATCCCCTCACACGTATTACTTAGTAACGCTTAAATAGTTTACCCCTTCGGGTTGTATACTAGGTGTATTATAAAAAATGACAACCGCTAATTATGGAGTTACTTCATCTGGCCAACCAGTCCTGATTCTGAAGGAAGGTTCTTCTCAGACTCGGGGTCGTGATGCTCAGAAGAATAACATTATGGCTGCGAAGCTTATCGCTGAAATCGTAAAGTCTTCGCTAGGTCCAAGAGGTATGGATAAGATGTTGGTTGATAGTCTTGGTGATGTAACTATTACTAACGACGGTGCAACCATGTTGAAAGAGATTGATGTTCAACATCCAGCCGCAAAGATGCTTGTTGAGGTTTCAAAGACTACAGATAACGAAGTTGGCGATGGAACCTCTTCAGCAGTCGTGCTTACTGGTGCTTTACTAGAGAAAGCCGAAGACTTGATCACTAAGAATGTGCATCCAACAGTAATCGTTGAAGGGTACAAGAAATCATCCCTTAAAGCCTTGAAAGTACTTGAAGCATTATCTGAAAAAGTATCTTCTAACGATAAGGTATGGTTAGAGAAAGTGGCAAGAACCAGTATGCAAAGCAAGCTAGTTTCGAGAGACGCTCCTGTGCTAGCGTCGCTTGTAGTTGAATCAATTCTTCTAATTGCAGAAAAAGTTGGTGACGTATCAAAGGTTGATCTTGACAATATTAAGATTGAGAAGAAGGCTGGGGGTTCTTTGACTGACACTAAGATGATTAAGGGCATTGTGTTGGATAAGGAAGTTGTTCACGCAGGTATGCCTAAGAAGATTGTGAATGCAAAGATAGCTCTTATCAACTCTCCACTAGAAATCGAGAAAACCGAGTTCGACGCTAAGCTTAATATTAGTGATCCATCAATGATGAAGAAATTCCTAGATGAAGAAACAGTATTGCTCAAAGGTATGGTTGATAAGGTTGTGTCTTCTGGTGCTAATGTCGTTGTTTGTCAGAAGGGTATAGATGATGTTGCTCAGCATTATCTTGCGAAAGCAGGCGTATTAACAGTTCGGCGATGCAAAGAAAGCGACATAACTAAACTAGCTAAAGCAACAGGCGCACGAGCCGTATCTAGCCTTGATGACTTGTCTGATAAAGACCTTGGCAAAGCCGATCTCGTTGAGGAGCGTAAGGTTGATGAAGATAAATGGGTCTTCGTAGAAGGGTGTACGAACCCGAAAGCAGTGACGATACTCATCCGCGGTGGTTCTCAAAGGGTTGTAGATGAAGCTGACAGGTCTATTCATGACGCGTTAATGGTGACTAAGGACGTTGTTGAACACCCGTTCATAGTAGCCGGTGGCGGTGCTCCTGAACAGGAGATTGCTCACGCTTTGAGAGAGTGGTCAAGTAAGCTAGTGGGTAGAGAGCAGCTTGCTGCACAAAAGTTTGCAGAAGCAGTCGAAACTATCCCTATTACTTTAGCTGAGAACGCTGGACTTGATCCTATTGACGCACAGGTTGAATTAAGGTCCAAGCATGCTGAGGGTGGTAAGTGGTTCGGTGTGGACGCTACTGAGGGTAAGGTGCGAGATATGTATCTTAAGGATGTCTTTGAGCCTGCGGTTGTGAAGGCGCAGATCATCAAGTCAGCTACTGAGGCTGCGTGTATGATTCTTAGAGTAGATGATGTGATCGCAGTTGGGAAGATGAGCGGTCCTGGCGGAAGACCGGGTGGAATGCCGGGCGGTATGGGCGGCGAAGGCATGGGAGACATGGACTAAAGGAGGATTGGTAACATGTCGATAACTACAGCATCAGGTCAACCTATACTCATTCTGAAGGAAGGTTCTTCTGAGACTCGGGGTCGTGCTGCACAGCATAATAACATTATGGCTGCGAAGCTTATCGCTGAAATCGTAAAGTCTTCGCTTGGTCCAAGAGGTATGGATAAGATGTTGGTTGATAGTCTTGGTGACGTAACTATTACTAACGACGGTGCAACCATATTGAAAGAGATTGATGTTCAACATCCAGCTGCTAAGATGCTTGTTGAGGTTTCAAAGACTACAGATAACGAAGTTGGCGATGGAACCACTTCAGCAGTCGTACTCGCCGGCGCGTTAATAGAGAAAGCCGAAGACTTGATCACTAAAGATGTTCACCCAACATTAATTGTTGACGGCTATAGATCAGCATCAGATCAAGCATTGGCAATCCTTGACAAACTATCGGTAAAAGTGTCTCCAGAAGATAAACAATGGCTCGTCAAAATAGCTCGAACTAGCATGCAAACAAAACTAGTATCTACCGAAAGTGAGGATATTGCCATAATGTTAGTCGACGCAATGTTGAACGTAGCAGAAAAAACCAACAAAGGATACAAGGTTGATATTGACAACGTAAAGGTTGAGAAGAAGACCGGTGGTTCATTGACTGACACTAAGTTGATCAAGGGCATTGTGTTGGATAAGGAAGTTGTTCACGCAGGCATGCCTAAGAAGGTTGTAAATGCAAGAATAGCTCTTATCAACTCACCCATGGAAATCGAGAAAACCGAATTTAGCGCTGAAATAAGAATTTCAGATCCAACTCAGATCAAGAAGTTCCTAGACGAGGAAACGAAAATGCTAAAGACCATGGTTGATAAAGTTGTGTCTTCTGGTGCGAACGTTGTTGTTTGTCAGAAGGGCATAGACGATGTTGCTCAGCATTATCTTGCGAAGGCAGGTGTACTGACAGTTCGGCGATGCAAGGAGAGCGACATAACTAAACTTGCAAAAGCAACTGGTGCTCGAGTAG
>DATBXD010000007.1:0-14096 GCA_036514475.1 Nitrososphaerales archaeon | reverse complement strand
TAAAGAAAATAGTACAGTAAGAAAAATTGATTTCAAAGTAAGAAATTTGTTTTGCTGCGGATTTACAGGAAGAAATCAGGATGCTGTTAAAGCACATGTTGATGAGATGCGTAGTATTGGTGTTCCCTGTCCGGAGAGAATACCTGATATTTACCACGTATCTCCTTACCTGTTAACAAATGAAAATGAAATTGATGTAGTTGGCAAGTACACCTCAGGAGAGGTGGAAAGCGTTTTTCTTCTAGATCATAATCAAGTCTTCCTTACAGTTGGGAGCGACCATACAGACCGAGAAATTGAAAGGTTAAATTATCAAAAATCTAAACAAATATGTAGTAAGATCATATCAAATCATGTGTGGAAATTCAGTGAAGTCAATGACCATTTTGATGATCTTTTGTTAAGATCTGAAGTTGTAAAGAATGGAAAACAATACTTGTACCAAGAGGGTAAAGTAAGCATAGTGATGAAACCATTTGATATAATTAATCATTTCAAGATAAGTAATAATAAAACAGTGGTTTTCTCAGGAACAATACCCACTAAGACTAAGAAAATAATTCATGGAGACTATTATATGATTGAGATATTTGATCCAATTCTAAATAGAAGAATAACACACTCATACAAAGTTAGAGTTATTTAGCTATATCATAAGAAAAATATCTTAGTTAGTTTGATTCTCAAACTTTGTCAGATTCTGACATTAAGCGTCATGTATCGAAATCATGGCGAAATTTTGATGAAGATGGAGATTTTCTTGTATAACACATGGTGGTAGTCTGTAATTGATATTTCAAGATAACTCAAAATTTGAAACTACATAGAAATTCATCCCTATCTTCTGCAAAAGGCAAGAATATGGGAATTCATAGACAAATACAAATTAATCATAGATGAAATAATTCATTGATACTACAAAAGCCATTATTATCAGGTAAGGCTTAATTACATCGTTTCTAGACAGTATATTTGGCGTATTTAATTGGTTCTTGCAAAAACATCATCACCAAATGAATGGAAAATTGTAGCAAACACAATCTCTGCTTTAGTCGAGGAAGCTAGTTTTGAAGCTACATCTGAAGGTTTGTCATTCAGAGCAATGGATCCTTCGCATGTTGCTCTTGTAGACCTTGATTGGCCAAACTCGGCTTTCGATAAATATGATTGTAACAAACAGTCTAAATTCACAGTAAGAGTGGATGATATTGTAAAACTAATTCGTAGAGCTGATTCTAAAGATAGTATTGAGATTTCTACAACTGACGATGAATCTCTAATCTTGAAAATGTCAAATGGATATGAAAGAGAATTTAAGATTCATCTAATAGAAAGTACTCTTGCAGCAACTCCAATACCTAAACTTTCTTTTAATTCAAAAATAATTATTACTGAACAAATTTTTGAAAAAATGCTTAGCGATATATCTGTTGTTTCTGATCATATAACACTTGATTCAGATCAAGGTGAAATCATTTTTTCAGGTAAGAGTGAATCAGGAACTGGTTCTGCAAAATTAACAAAAGGAAATCAAGACCTATTAGAACTTGACGTAAAAGAGAAAAGCCGCGCAACTTACAGTATTGACTATTTACTTAATATTTCTCGAGCTGCAGGTAGATCAAATGATGTTATGACATTAGAATACTCAAGCAAAATGCCTTTACGTCTTACTTTTAAACTAAGTGAAAAAGGGGGCAGAATTTATCTATATCTTGCACCCCGTATTGAAGATAAATAAAGATACGCGTCACTAAACTTTTAACGAAGGTCAACCCTACTAAAGATGTCTAATTGGTATCACTTGAACTTGGGGTAGAGGACCTTGCTAAGTATTCTTTCTTGAAGGAGGCAGGTGAATATGTTAAAAAGCTTGGATGGAGCCTTAATGATGTATCTCAACCAAATTTTGAACAAGTTATCAAGCGGGCTAAGAACAGAGTCATTCAAGCTATTGTGACTGAAAAACAGTCCGTAGATATAGATAATAAAGCTTCAGCCGAAATTGAACTCTTTTCATTCCCATCAGCTATGATGTTAGTCAAGGCTACTAATCTTGAACATCTTATCTCACGCTTCTCACTTTCCGAGGCTAAGCGTGTTGAACGATTTTTAGAAAACGAACGGGAGGACCTTGTGATTCAAATCTTCAGAAACGTTTTGAAGATAGATTTGACTCAAGTTACAGTTAAGAGTAATTTATTCAATTTCAAAATACCTGTGGTAGAATACTTAAAACATGCAAGTAGGTTTCATGAGGTTGAATGGAAGCTTATTAATAGAATTGTGAATCAAGGCTTTGTTTATCTTAATACTGGAGATTTGATAAGACTCATAAGGCAAGAGATAGATGACATTATACGTAAAAGATTGAAAGATCAATCTGTCCCTAAGCTACCGGAGAACCTTGAGAAGATAGTTCAGGAAATATCTTTACTCTCACCGCCTCCAACAAAACCTAAAATTATCTTACCTGAAAAATATCCACCTTGTGTTACCGTAGCGCTTGGTATGCTTGAGAAAGGTGAAAATATTCCTCATTATGGTAGATTTTTACTTACTACTTATCTTATGAATATAGGTAAGTCTGTTGATGAGATTATATCTTTATACCCTAGATCTCCAGATTTCAACGAACGGATGACCAGATATCAGGTGGAACATATAGCTGGTTTAAAGGGTGGACGGGTCGCATATGATTGCCCATCCTGCAGAACTATGATTACCCATACCTTCTGCTTTAAGACCGAAGAATGTGGTGATATAATTCATCCACTTCAGTTTGGATTGAAAAGGGTTAGTCTTAAGAAAAAAGTGTCGAAGAAATGAATGAAAAGACATCTGCTACCCTGAGGCAAATATTCAAAGAATATTATTTCAACCATTTAAATGAAATAGAAACTCCTACTCGAATGGATGAAAGAGAGTTTGGTTATATGACTTTTGAAGGGCTTATGGTGAGACATTTTTCGTTTAAGAAGCCAGAGGAGTTGCGTTTACTCATCTTAAAGGAAACACCGCACTCAGTCTACTATTCAACCTCATTCTACACAGATCCTTCATTACCGATGCATGCGAAGGATTGGAAAGGGAGCGATCTTGTCTTTGACATAGATGCAGATATGTTATCGTCACCCTGCAGGGTGCAACATGATAAATGGATATGTCGTGGGTGCGGTTTTCAGAAGAATGGAATCCGAACTGTTAAATGTCCAAAGTGTAAAGGGCTTAGGATTCATGAAATTAACATAGCTTGTAACTTGTGTCTATTCGCAGCGAAGAAAGAGGCCATTAAACTGTTAGATATTCTGGTAGATGATTTTGGCATAAAGCGGGATGAAATATATGTCTATTTTTCAGGAAGTATGGGGTATCATATCACTGTTTCAAACTCCATTTTTGAAAAATCTGATCAATTTGCTCGAAGTGAAATTGTTGACTACGTCTCTGGAAAAGGACTTATCCCTAAAAGCTTAGGTGTATCTGATAACTCGACATATGATGAGTTGATGGATAAGTTACCTTCTGAAACCGATTTTGGATGGAGAGGACGTATAGCTAGACACTTTAAAGTGGTAAAAGAAAGTTATGAAGAAGGCTCTGAGGATGCAAAGAAAACAATGATTGAATTATATGTGCAAAAAAAGTATAAAAAGTTCACGCGAGATGTTCAAAAGGCTGCTAAAACTAGCGGGGCTAATGTAGATCCGTCTGTCACAACAGATATACATAGAATATTCAGATTACCTGGTACTTTGAATGGAAAAACTGGTCTTTTAAAAAAGAAATGCAAAGATATCGATACTTTTGATCCACTAATTGATGCTGTAGTAATAGATAAAAAACTAATTAAAGTCGAAGTTGATTTGTCTCCTAAATTTACTCTTTTAGGTGAAGAATTCGGACCTTTTAATTCTGAAAAGATTGAATTACCTGCAATGGCAGCAGTATATTTGATGGGGCTAGGCATGGCAGAGGTTCAGGGGTGAAATAATGTATTCAATACTTACTAATATTCATAATTTGATAAAAGAAGAACTAAATTCAGAGGATCTTCAAAAAATACCAAATACAACTTATCAGGATGTTGCGAATTATATCAAGGAAACTAGGAATCTGGTTGATGAAAGTAATAGAGATATTATAAGTAGCTTAGCTAGACGAGAACGTGCAATATTATCTAACTTGGCCGTTAGGTTACTTAATATACGGATTGAAAAAGTTAAGACAATTGTTATTGAAGAATCAAATGGTGTTAATCTCACCTCTGAAGAGAAATATCTTATAGAATCTTCATCTTTGTTTAGAAAAAGGCTTAACAAGTTAAGTCGTGCTCTTGTAAACGGTCAAACCGCGGTTTTAAGCAATGTTTCACAGTTAATATCATCAAGATATGTCATTGTTAGATTCTTAAAGGAAAACTCAGCGTTAATAGGTGTAGATTTAGCAAAGTACGGTCCATTTAAAAAGGAAGATGTTGCTTCTTTACCACTCGATAACGTAAAACCATTGTTAAAACAAGGTATAGTGCAAGAAATAGATGCTGATATACCTTAGTTTACTCCTCAAATTCTTGAGATATTAGTTGCCTTTATTATAAAAAGGATTCAGCAACTTAATATAACTCACTTTGATTTGATTTCAATTCATAAGAAGTTTAGACTCTAACCATAAAATCTAGGAACATATAATTATGTAATCTTTCTTAGGGACATGTGGTTATGCCCATGGCCAAAAGTAGAATAAATTTAGGTCTTCTATTACCGACTTCTGCGCATAAGGGGACTCCGAGTTTTGATAAATTGCTCTTGATGGCTTCTGTTGCTGAAGAAGCTGGTTTTGACTCTCTTTGGGTTGGAGATAGCATTCTTAGAGCAAGATTTGAAGCCCTAATAACTTTGGCCGCAGTTGCATCCAGAACTGAGCGAGTTAAGTTAGGTACGGGGACACTCCTGTTACCTCTTCGAAACCCTTTGCTTGTTGCTCAGATGGTGGCTGCTCTAGATCATGCTTCTAATGGCCGCGTTATAATTGGTATATCTCCTGGAGGTGAAGATGCAAAGAGTGAATTCGAAGCATGTGGTGTTCCTTTCGAAAAAAGGGGTAAAAGACTGGATGAATCTGTTGAAGTATTAAAGTTGTTATGGACAGGTAATAATGTCAATTTTTCAGGTGATTTTTATAATCTGTCCAATGTAACATTGGATCCTAAACCAGTTCAGAAACCTTATCCTGGCATATGGATAGGCGGAGCCTCAGATCTCACATTCAAGCGGGTTGCAGAGAAAGCTAATGGATGGTTGCCATTCGACGTTCCACCTGAAGAATACGGGAACTGCTGGAATAAGATATCTGATATTGCAAACAAGATTGGGCGAAATATGTCTGAGATTCATCCCTCAGTCTACTTATACACCAATCTTGAGGTAAATATCCACGAAAGAGGATTTGGAGGTGAATTTTACCTAGGTGGATTGCATGAGTCAACTTTATCGACACATGGACGACAGCAAATCTATACAAAACCAGAAGAACTACTCAAAAAGATAGATCAATACTCAAATATAGGTGTAAGGACGTTGATATTGCGATTCGCCGCCTCAGATCCGATGGGTCAACTTAGAACATGCATTAAACACGTTATGCCTTCATTATAAATCCAACGAAAAAACATTCACATATTAATATTAAATATCATGTTATATGAAATATATGTCTTGGTATGTTAACAGCAAACTCGTTTTGGGTAATGTCTAGATTTTTTCCAATGTTCATTGTTGACATATTTCTAATGAATAATTGTGATCAAATATATTGCTAAGAACTGAAATAAGTTAATGTTATCTGCGCAGACAAACAATCAACTTATAATTCATTACAATAATAGTATTAAATCATTATGTATTACCATTCTATGTTGACTTGACGAATTCAATATTACTAATTATTAATATCTAAAAAAATGGGAAATCGAAAATTGTATAGAAATAGTTTACAATAGACGTTGTTTTTATTAAACTTCGTTTAGATTACCATGATATCTTGCTTAACGATATATCGATATTAAGTGGAAGTAATACACAGTAGGAGAAACAAATAATGAGTACTAAAGTAGATTCTGTTTTGTTATATAAGATACGTAAACTTTATTCTGAGTTATCGTCAAAAAGTGGAAGAGGAACTGAACTTGTCTCTCTCTACGTGCCATCTAACAAGGCTTTACATGAAGTTATTAGCAATTTGAGAGAAGAATACGGAACTGCTTCAAATATAAAATCCGACACGACTAGGAATCATGTTCAAGATGCATTGACAAAAACGATGCAAAGATTGAAACTATACAAAAGAACACCTGAGAATGGGGTAGTGATTTTTGCAGGTGCTATAGCAGGAGAAGTACCTTTAGGTAGTGAGCCGATTGATGTTTACGAAATAGTCCCTCCTCAACCTGTCCAAAACTATCTTTACAGATGTGATGATCATTTTCATCTAGAACCTGTACGAGAAATGTTAAGAGAAAAGAAAGTGATAGGTATACTTAACATAGACACTTCAGAGGCAGGTTTAGGAATAGTTGCTGGAGATAAATCTGAAACTATTGATGTTATGACTTCTGGAGTTTCTGGAAAGCATAGAGCTGGAGGACAATCAGCCAGAAGATTTGAAAGATTAAGAGATATGGAATTAAATGGCTTTTATAATCGAATTGCAGCACACTCAAAGAAGATTTTCATTGATGAATATCAAGTGAAAGGGATTATTGTAAGCGGGCCAGGTCCTACTAAGAATAATTTTGTTAAAGAGAACTATTTAGACTATAGGTTACAGAACAACATTTTGGCAGTGATAGATACAGCTTACTCAGGAGCGGAGGGAATTAGGGAAACATTGGAAAAGTCAGATGATGTATTACAGGGCTTTAGGCTTATGGATGAGAAGCGATTAGTCCAGAAATTTCTAAGGGAAGTGAGAAAAGAAGATGGAGGACTTGTCACTTACGGCCTAAGCGAAATTGAAATGAATCTAAGAAACTCTTCAGTTGAAACAGTATTAGTTTCGGAAGATTTAGGGTTAATTCGATTAAGATTGACTTGTAAACATTATCATAAAGAAGACGTAAAAATAGTTAGTAGAGAAAAATATATTGAAGAAAAACAGAAGATGATATCTAAAGAATGCTCAGAATGTAGAAGCTCGGATTATGATTTGGAGGAAAAAGATTTTATTGAATATCTCGCAAACATATCTGTAGATACGGCTACTAAGGTTGAAGTAATATCCTCAAAGACCGAAGAAGGAAAAATGTTAAAAAGCTTTGGTGGAATTGTGGCAATTCTGAGATTTAAACAGTATTAATGAATAATCAAGTAATTAAAATATAATAAAAATAAGGCTACAAAGACCGGAGACTCGTTCAATTGGAATTAACACCTAAAATTAAAGAAAAAATATGGAGCCCAACAATTGAAAAGGCTATACTTGAAAAATGGGAAGATGAATACTGTAAATTTAACCCAAGTACCAATAAGAAAATCTTCGTAATAGATACTCCGCCCCCTTATCCTTCAGGAAGACCTTGGCATATTGGGGCTGCTGCCCATTATTCACAAATTGATATGATAGCGAGAACAGTGAGGATGTCTGGATTTGAAGTTCTCTTACCTATCGGAATAGATAGAAATGGACTACCCGTAGAAATATATACGGAAAAAAAGTTCAATGTTAAGGCTCGTAAGACTGAACGAGATAAATTTCTTGAGTTATGCAGAAACGCGCTTGATGATTTAGAGAATGAAATGATTCAAATTATGCGAAAAATGGGAATGAGTGGTGATTTAAAGAATTATTATAGAACTGATTCTGAACAATATCGTAGTCTTACACAAGCAACATTTATTGAACTTTGGAATAAAGGAGAAATTTACCAATCTTTAAGACCTAATAACTATTGTATAGACTGCGGAACAACGATAGCAGATGCTGAGGTTGTGTATGAAGAAATACCAACTGAATTAGTTCAAATACGTTTTAAAATTAAGGATAGTGACGAATACATAGTAATAGCTACAACTCGACCAGAGCTAATATGTTCTTGTCAGACAATAATAGTTAATCCCGAAGATGAACGTTATACCAATCTAATCGGTAAAATTGTAATAACACCAATATATAATACTGAGGTCAAACTACAATCTCATCCTAGTGCTCGACGTGAATTTGGATCAGGGGCAGTAATGATATGTAGTTATGGTGATTACACAGATGTTGTTCTATTTAGAGAATTGAATCTTAAAGAAATAATTGCAATAGATTCTAATGGCTGTATGACAGCAAATGCAGGTAAGTATAATGGTATTAAGGTAAAAGAAGCAAGGGCTAAAATTATTGAACATCTAGAGAACGAATGTCTCGTGGAAAAAAAGGAAACGATCATACATAGAACTCCAACATGTGAACGCAGTCGTACATCGATAGAAATAATTCCTATGCAAGAATATTACATTAAGCAAATAAATACAAAACTTATTGTAAAAAAACTTGCTGAAGAAATTATATTTTATCCAGATACGCGTAGAAAAATACTCTTAGATTGGATTGACTCTATAACTTTAGATTGGCCAATTTCAAGAAGAAGGTATTATGGAACCGAGGTGCCAATATGGTATTGTAAGAAATGTGCCGAACCCCATTTGCCCCAACCTGGAAAATACTATCAACCTTGGAAGGATCCTGCACCGTTTGATACTTGTAAAAAGTGCGGAGAAAAAGAGTTTGTCGGAGATGAGAGAACATTCGATACATGGATGGATTCAAGCATTAGTCCATTATACGTTACTCGGTACTTATATGATGAAGAGTTTTTTAGGAAGACATATCCAATTACTTTAAGACCACAAGCTAAAGATATAATCAGAACTTGGCTATACTACACTATTCTTAGATGTTATCAATTAACGGGGAAATCCCCATTTGGGCATGCTTGGATAATGGGGTATGGAGTTGATGAGAAAGGAGAACGTATGAGTAAGAGTAAAGGAAATGTAATTGATCCAATTCCAATTCTTGAAAGATACGGGGCTGATACTTTTAGATATTGGGCCGCTTCAGAAGCAAGTCTTGGTTCAGATTTTCGTTGTTCAGAAAATAGAATAAGTGGATCCAAGAATTTCTTAACTAAACTATGGAACATATCAAGATTCATATCTAGTTTTCCTGTTCCAGAAGGAAATAGCATAAATCTAACTTCGAGTGATAAATGGGTTTTAGCTGAAGTTTCGAAACTAATAGAAGAAAGTAAGAAAGGATATAGAGACTTTAACTTCTTTATTCCAGCTACTAAAGTTAGAGAATTTACATGGAATATCTTTGCAGCCAATTACTTGGAAATGGTAAAAGCTAGAGCTTATGGAACTAATTTCACTGAATCAGAACAACAATCAGCCTGGCATACTTTACACATTGTCCTAAGAAGTATTCTGTTACTCTTAGCACCTATCATTCCATTTGTAACAGATTATATTTGGAGAGAATTGTACGGTCAAAGTATACATAAGGAGATGTTTCCAATGGCTATTTGGAGTACCGAATCGGCCATTCATTCTGAAAAACTTTTAGAATTCAATTCTAGAATTTGGAATGATAAAAAGAATAAAGGTTTATCATTAAAAGAACAAATAGATATAGAAATACCTGATAATATTAAAGAATTCAGTAAAGATCTCATAGCGATGCATAACATAAAAAGTGAAATAGTTTGATTCACTATTATATGGAATAACTATCAACTTTAAAAAAAGCACTTTTGTGTATCTTGAATTCCCACATTATTTCAAAAAAACTTAAAACAATCCAAGAAACAAGCTCGTACTAATCATGAGGCGAAATATTCTCGTCATAGGATCTGGTGGAAGAGAACATGCGATAGGGTGGAAGCTAAGCCAAAGCCCAGAAGTTGACAAAGTGTTTCATGCGCCAGGTAATGGAGGAACCCAAAATAATATACCTGTCAATCCTATGAATCTAGAAGGACTTTTAAGATTTGCTGAAAAAGAAAAATGTTTTACAGTAGTTGGTCCTGAAGGTCCTCTAGATAGAGGTATTGTAGACCTTTTCCAAGAAAAAGATATGCAAATCTTTGGACCTAGTAGAACAGCAGCAAGACTTGAAACAAGTAAAGTATTTGCAAAGAATTTTATGAATAAATATAACATACCTACAGCTGATTTTAGAATATTCCAAAGACCCGAGGATGCATTTGATTACATTAGATCCAAGGTATTTCCTATAGTAGTAAAAGCTGATGGTCTTGCATCAGGAAAAGGAGCTATAGTGTGTCATACTCTTGATGAGGCAAATAACGCCATCGAAAAAATAATGATCAATAAAGAGTTTGGTGCAGCTGGAGAGAAAGTTGTTGTAGAGGACTACCTTAGGGGATATGAAGTATCTTTCATTTGTATTAGTGACGGAGTGAACGTTGTATCTTTAGAAACATCTCAAGACCATAAACAAGTTTTTGACGGTGATGTAGGTCCAAATACAGGAGGGATGGGGTCTTACTCTCCTGTACCAATGGTTTCAGACGAATTATATGAAAGTATATTGAATAATATTATTATCAAAACTATTGATGGAATGCGTACTGAAGGAATAAAGTTCAAAGGTGTGCTCTACGCTGGCATTATGATATCAAATAATAAGCCATATGTACTAGAGTTTAATTGTAGATTTGGAGACCCAGAGACGCAACCTCAATTATTAAGGATGAATTCAGATCTATTACCATATTTAGATGCTTCTCTGGATGGTAAGCTAGATGCATTGGAGTTAGTAAAATGGAGACCTGGTGCTGCAGTATCAGTGGTTATGGCTTCAAGAGGATATCCCGGCACGTATGATAAAGGCCTACCGATTAAAGGGTTAGATATTGCGAGAACAAAAGATGTGATGATCTTTCATTCAGGAACTTCAAAGAAGAATAATAGTATTGTTACTAACGGCGGAAGGGTCTTGAGCATTACCGCCATTGGCAACAGTATAGGCGAAGCTGTGAAAAGAGCATATAAAGTTGCGAATACGATAGAGTTTGAAGGGGCTCATTATCGCAAGGATATAGGATACCAAGCTCTTTCTTACATAAGAGATAATTAAATTGGAAAGATTAGCAGTATTAGCTTCCGGTAGAGGTAGCGGATTTCAAGCTATCATAGATCATATAAAACTAGATATATTAAACAACGTAAAAGTGGTTCTTCTAATAAGCAATAATTCTGAAGCTTATGCAATAGATAGAGCTAGAGAAAATAGTGTCAAAGTAGAGTATATTGAAGGATTAGGTGGCAAGAAGTTTCAAGATACAGACTCTAGAAACAGAGCTCGTGAAGAATTTGACTCAAAAGTACTAGACGTACTTAGGATTAATCATATTACTTTAGTTTCTCTCGCAGGTTTTAACCAAATAATATCTCCAGTAATCATAGATGAATATAATATGAAAATAATGAATATACATCCTGCCTATGATATGCAAAAATATGGTGGTGTTGGAATGATAGGTGACAGAGTTCACGGGTCCGTATTAGCAAATAAAGAGAAATTCTCAGGTTGTACAGTACATTATGTAGATTATAAAGTCGATAGAGGACCGATTATCATAAATCAAAAAGTGCCAATAATGAATAATGATACTATAAAATCATTATCTGATAGAGTCTTAGTATGGGAACATAGAACATATCCTAAGGCGATCCAAATTCATATTGACAATGAATTTGAGAGACGGAAGAATCTGACTGAAGACGAATTAATAAATGATGCTTGGGAAATGAAATGGAACTTAAGACAAGAAAATTATTTAGAATTCCAGAAAAGAAATGAAATCAGTATGTATGGAGATACACTTCGCAATATACTTGGAGAATACTAATTTATTTACATTTTTCGCATTAGCTACTTAGTCTTACGCAAGTATCGCTCATCAAAGTATTTCTTAAAGAGATCAATTTTTATATCAGACTTGGTTAAATATTCATGGATTCTCTGCGCCGCATTTCTACTCTCCTTCATAGCCTTAACCACTAGTGTTTCACCATTCACAACATCTCCGGCTGCAAATACTCCGGGATATGAAGTTTCATGAGTTTCAGTATTAATTATTATTCCACCCCATTTTTCCATTTTAATATTTTCTTTTTCTTGCAAGAAAGTGTTTGGGCCTCTTCCGATGGCGGTGAAAACAGTATCAATATCCATGATATAGTTTGACCCTTCTATTGGTATAGGACTGGCTCTACCTGAAGAATCAGGTTCACCCAGTTTCATCTTTATGCATTCAGCTTTATTTACCCATCCTTTTTCATCTCCTATGAACCTAATAGGCGTTTGTAAATATTCTATCTTTATGCCTTCATCTTCAGCCAATTCTCTACCAAATTTATAAGCAGTCATTTCCTTGTTTGATCGTCTATACATTATTGTGACTTCTTTTGCTCCAAGCCTTGCAACCGTTCTCGCGGAGTCTATCGCAGTATCTCCACCTCCTATTACAAGTACTCTTTTACCTATTTTGAAAGGTGTTATTTTGTCATGTAATCTGTAAATTTCCATCTTATCAAGTTGTATTAGAAATTCATAAGCATCATAAATTCCTTTTAGATCCATGCCATCAACCATAAAGGGAGTAACGTTCTTGGCACCAACTGCAATAAGTATTGCGTTATATCCATCTTCAAATAACTCTTCAATAGATATTTGTTCTCCTACTGTTATTTCGTTCCTTATCTCAACGCCATTCTGTTTAATTTGTTCAATTTCAAAATCTATTGTTTTCTTAGGTAAGTGAAAATTCGGAATTCCATGTCTAGCTGTTCCACCAAGTTTCTTATGATTATCAAATATTGTTACTTTATGACCATAATGAACAAGTAGATCTGAAGCAGCTAACCCTGCTGGCCCTCCACCGATTATTGCTACACTCTTACCAGTTTGTTGTTGAGTAATTGGGTTTTCGTACTGTCCTTTCTTTTCACTCCAATCAGATACAAATCTTTGTAGCATTCCTATTGAAAGTGGGTCTCCGCGTTTACTTAAAACACAATGAGCTTCGCATAGATCGTCAAGTTGTGGACAAACCCTTGCAGTTGACCCTGGAAGACAATTAGTTTCCCTTATTCTTCTAAATGCTTCTTCAAAATTATGTTCTTGAATATTTCTCATCATATTAAGTACATCTAAATTTACGGGACAAGCTTTTACACACGCAGGTACTGGACATAGTATGCATCTATTGGCTTCTTCTACAGCTTCTTCAGTTGAATAACTTATTTGTACTTCATCAAAACTATCAATTCTTGGTTTATTACTTTTCGGAAAAGGCCATGGTCCTACTCTTTTAGGAATTATCTTTGTTCCCAATAAATCCACCAATTATCATTTACAATATATTTCTTTATTCTGCTAAAGATAGGTATTAATCAATATGAAGTTCAACAATGTTCGTTATTATAAATAAAGTTATTGTCATTATTTGTTTAATTGCAAAGTTGATTAATTTGTTACTGATTTGAGTTGTGTAATCTTCTTCAATTTGCCTATATTTGTATTATTTAATTATCGCCTGCAAAGCTGAATGAATTTAAATCTAGGCGAGTCAAAGAGAATTAGCTTGAACTTCAGTTTGTTAGGGGTGAAGGTAAGATTTTGGGTACATATTTCATCATATTTGTTGGTACCGATTAAATCATGTTTTGCCTACCAAACCGGCGATGTAATAATTTTTTGAATCAATTATTGTTTTTCGATTGAGGCCTATTGGTAAAGTAATATCAGTAGAATGTAACTAATTCGAATTTGATAGATATGTAGTTTCTAACATGATAATTCTGGAAATATGATTCACCATAATCAAAAAGACATTTTAGATACAATCCGTGGAGATAATTCATTCAACAAACCAACGAGGAATCCGATACAGATATTCGAGACAATATATTACCAATAACAATATCTTGTGATTCAGTCAATCAAAAAGTGAGTTGCATCACCTCCTCCATCCATCTCGTGGATAGTCAGAGCCTTCTATTCAGGTGAGCGCAGAG
>DATBXD010000006.1:0-6427 GCA_036514475.1 Nitrososphaerales archaeon | reverse complement strand
GATCTCTTGGAAGTCGACGACATAGTTGTTTGCCCAAGTGAGACTACCTGTTTTTGCGTCTAAAGCGTAGGTCTTCAAGTAGTTCGTGGTGACATAGACCTTGCCGTTTCTTACAATCGGAGGGGTTGTGGTTCCTTCGTTGATGGCGCCGAGCTGCATACTGATGGGAGCAGCCGATTTAGGTTCCAACGGGAAAATCCATTTGACTTCAAGCTGATTAACGTTGTCTTTGTTTATCTGGTTTTGGGGACTGTAGTTCCACGCCCATGAGTTCCCGTTCGTATATTGCCAGTCAGTAGCCGAAGTCTTCAAGGGTGCTGCGAAAACAATTCCAGGTGTAATAGTGCTAAGTGACAGAAGTATCAAGACCGTAAGTATATTTCTTATTTTATCCAAGTTTATTCAATCATAATTGGTCATTTGTCTCATAATAACTTTCGTTATTAACTTAATGTACAGATAAATAACATATATATTATTCTAACATTCAGTCAAAGAATATTCTTTGCTGAATCTTAACGTGTTAATCTAGTATTATTGATGAGCCGAAGGAGATATTCGAATTGAAGTGAAAAATAAGATTAACCTAGAATCACATTTACATGATAAGAAAGTCAATGTAGACAACATTTTGCTACTCTTCTCGGGTTATCATATGGTGACAGAGTAATTCATGCTGATCCCAAATCTTTGATTCTAGGCATATTTCTCTCAAATTCGCGCCCTAGTTTGCTTCACATCCATTCATGACCATAAACGTTTATTTGAGTCTCTGCGAATTATGATAATATGTCTTCTTTCAAGCGTATCTTGGTTGCTGTTGACGGTTCTCAGGTGGCTCTGAAGGCCGTCGACTTCGCTGCAAGGCTGGCTAGAAATGAGGGTGTTGAACTAATAGTATTGCATGTTGTTCCAAGACCTCCATTTGAATTCTCCGGAGATGCGGCTGCATACTACGAAGAAGCGAGACGGACAGCAAAAAAATGGCTTCCAAACATTGAGAGAGCCGTCAAGATACATAATGTTAGAATGAACTTGGAAATAATCGTTGATGCTTCTTCGGTCATTGAAGCCATCCTCGCTTATGTTGAAACCAATAATGTTGATCTTATAGTTACAGGGACTAGAGGAAAGACTCCGTCTCAAAGAATGCTTATGGGTAGCGTAGCTAATGGACTCGTAGAATACGCTAATTGTTCAGTGCTAGTTGTTAGATAGGTAACAGAAGCGCTTGGCATGGCTATAGCAAAACTTTCCAGAGTTGTGCTTGTATCGCCTAAGAGTGATTCTGGAGTTATGCTTGCTAAATTATGTAAATACTCTTTTTTTCATCCTTCTGACAGAGACGGTTTGGCTGAGGAACCTACTCTATTGCTTCAATTATCGAGAATTCATCTCGTTTACTCTGAAGCAAACGAATTGCTGGGCGAAAAGGACATAGATTCTGAAGAGATACATCAAACATTCCACGCTAAAGACCTTTTCAGTCTAGCTGATGTGTTTACCCGCGAAATGACGGGGCTGAAACAAGAATTACAGATAAAAGAACTCAGTTTGGCTCGCATGACTAAGATTCATAAGAAATTATTTGCGATTCGTGACGCAGCACACATACTTTTCAACAATCTTCGCAGAATTAGAGTTTTCCAGGGATTTAGAAGAACTATTGTAATCGAAGGATTTGTCCCATCTGACAAGTTACAATTATTCCAACAACAATTATCTGAGTATATTGCTTTGAGTGAACCTGTTGAAAAAAGGCTTGCACGCGAACCCTACATACCTACACTGATAGTTAATCCTAAGATAATATCTCTCTTTGAGAACATATCACTAGTGCAAGGACTGCCAAGATACAACGAGATTGACCCAACTCCAATAGTTGCATTTGTCTTCCCTCTGTTCTTTGGCATAATGCTAGCTGACATTGGCAGAGGGCTGGTTCTTATTGCTGTTGGATTATTCGTGGCGTTCAAGATGCGAAAATTCGGTGTTTGGGGTTTGATGCTAGCTATACTTGGCTCCTCATCTTTTGTTATGGGGCTCTTTACAGGTGAAGTTTTTGGGTTAAGAATCTCGACGCCTTTCCAAATTATTGTTCCACTTCAGAATGCTCTGGAAAATCCAACAAGCACTGAATCTTTGTTGTTTATTTTTGAAATAGCTGCTGTAATAGGAACTTTCCACATTGCAACTGCATATGCGATAGCAATCGTCAACCAAATCAGATCAAAAAACAGAATTGAAGCTCTTCTTGGCCACCTTCCAACCCTTCTTCTCTATGCATCAAGCATATCTTTCATTCTCGCACTGATTGGTGTTCAGTTTAGATTTCAAGAGATATTTTCAAGTCAAATTTCAACTCCTCTGTTCAACAGTCTGCTTGGAATACAGATACCCGTCTCACTAGTTGCGCAAATCTCACTTCCAATACTCGTCACATCATACATCGTAATGATGTTTGGAAGAAGCATTGCGTATCTCATCAATCGCGATGACCGCCATATTATAACTGAGGCATTAGAGTCAGGACTAATAGAGGGAATCCTCAAGCCAATTGAGTTTCTGGCAAATACGATAAGCTACATTAGGCTTGGAGCACTACTCTTACTAAGCATAATTTTAGGTTCTCTAACAAGTAAGATTTTAGAATTAGGATTAGTCGGAATTCCAATATTTATTCTAGCGAACGTCGGGCTAATAGCTATCGAAGGCTTGATAGTTTACGTTCAAGATCTAAGAATTCATCTTTACGAATGGTTTTCCAAGTTCTATTTTGGTTTTGGAGTTAAGTTTTCACCTCTGATTTCGAAAGGAGAATTCTCAGAGATTAAATGGCAATTACATTAACCCTTTGAATCTGGGCTTCACACTTTATTGAATATTTCAAGGAATTAGACTATATCTAAATTATGAAATAAATATTTAAAGCCTCAATTCGCTTTATTAGGGTAATCTCAATCGCATCTTATTAACTCTGAATGAGTTTAATATAACTTTGAAAAAGCGAGAACAGAGATGCTATGCTGCGAAAATAGTGGAGTTACCCGATCGCCCTACACCAGTTTAGATATTGAATGAACTGGACAGGCGCATAAAAAAAATTACCGAGATTTATCTTGAGGGCGTGGTTGATAACTTGCAAATTCATGAGTTTATCGTGTTGAGATCTAGGATAGATCAATCTACAGAAGACAATAATGCAGTTGAGGGGAATACTAATATCTCTAATAGCGCAACTATTTGAATCCAAAAGACGCCTAAAGCCACACCCTTCAAGGGCTGGATAATGTCAGTTTTTAGAGGCGTTCCATATTGATACGCAGTTTGATGTGTACTGAGCTGCCAACATGGTATTTTTGATGATGATCAGGTTTTCCCTGTTAGTGTCTTCGGCCGCAGCGCTCCAATTGTACGAACCAGTTATGACGATTTCATTATCTATGATTAGAACTTTATCGTGAAGGAGGCCACTTCGCCTGTCAATTCTGATTGGAACGCTCGCGTTCATAAGAGTCTGATACTCACCCCCCTGAACGTTAATCTCCTGATCGTCCATGGATAACTTAACATCAACTCCGCGGGTAAAAGCTCTGATGAGAGCCGCTGAAATGTCGTCACGGGTGAAGCTATAGATCATTCCGCAGACAGAAGAGTTACTTCTGTCAAGCCAATAAATGATGTGGCTTGCCGCTTTTCCCCCAGGTGAAAAATAGACTTCATAATCACCTGAATTCACCGTTGAGTTAACTGTTTTCTCTACTGAAACAGTCGTGGTCTGCGTTACCGTTGTGGTAGTTGTATATCCCCCAATTGTTGGTTGAATCTGTACTGAGGATATGACGATAACGATGAGAATAGTGATTACACCGACAAGAATTAATTTCACTTTATCCATATACCTAGCCTAGCCCATCAATTTTGGAAACCAATCTATTACACCATTTAATCTTAACGGATTTGACTTCAGGGTTCTGTTAAGTCTGCTGGACATGGTTAACCCTGTTAATAGTTTGGACATGCAACCTTATAGGGTCTCTCTTTATTCTTTGACATCTAATGTTTTCTATACTACTATCTATTCGGATCAACTGATTTTGCTTTAGCTTCTTGAATAGCATTCAATATTTGTTTTGTGTATCGATCTATGTGTTTTGAAATAACCCGAAAGGCATCTGGTTTTATACGAATTAAGTTTGTCTTCTCATCTTTCTCAATTATCTGAGGGTATGATCTAGAAAGATCGAAGATGAAGACATTCCCAGTCTTATGATACTTGCAAAGTTCACGCTGGACTTCCCCATAAGTATGCCAGCCGATTCCAAGATCAGATAAAGCCTTGATGGATCCAATCCGACCGTATGAAGGAAATGGGTGAATTGCCAATGCTCTTACAGTTAAATCTTCAAGAACTTTAATGATGTATTCATCTGTCAAATCCACTCAACACACATTCATTAATGATTGATAACCTCAAACATCTGCTATGTACTCATACCCTTCTTTAGAGATTTGCCCTTGTGTTTCAAGTTTAGGAATCATACTTCCAACCAAAGCAAGTACAGCTTGATCATACAGGCTTATTTTTTCAACTAATTCAGCTTTCTTTCTTTGCTCTTCCTTAATCTTGTCCACTATTTGATTTTGGTCATCCTTAGAATCTGGGACTGGAACCCTAACCCTACTTAATGCATCATAGGTAATTCCCGGATTGATTTCTCCAGTAGATTGCTGTTTTAGAAGATAGTGAATAGCTGTTTGTTTAAGCAAGTGGTAAAGGTAAATTGGGTTTATTATGTTATTTCGGGGTTTCACTACAAGGAATCGGTTTGTAGCTATAAATCCTTCAAACTCTTTTGGTACAATACAAACACCCCTTATACAATGCATAGCGTTTGGTATTAGAAAATCGCCTTCTTTGAGAATGTATGTTGCCCGGCTCGGAGCCATTTTTCCAGTTATTTGTGTTGAAGAAATAATTATTCCGTTTTCTAAGTCTACATCGCTTGTTTCGAGGTAATTATAAAGTTCTTCAGGATGAATTTTAGGGTCAAATAAGTTATGGCTTTTTACTACCAAATCACTGATTGGTCGCAAAGGGTACTTTGATTTAGCGAGTTTTGTCTTAATTTCATTGTATTTTGGATGATAATACCAAGGGTCAATTCGATCATCAAGTTCTGAGAATGCAATAAGGTTTTGTGGGCTTGGATTTTTCATTCTCTTAAGAATATTGGGTAAATCATTATATATGAGTTTTCTTCCTGTGCTGTCAAAGCCTACATATCTTGCCCAATCAATATATATTTCATAGTCTTCTGGAGATCTGTCTGTATTCTCTTTATTTTTAGGAGACTTTTTCAGTTTTTCGATAAACAATAAATTTCCTTCATTGTTGGCTCCACTAACTCGGAAAGCTGGGTGTGGAAGACCGATTAACGCCAAGATTTTTGTGTTTTCCCGTATCATTTTTCTGCATTCTTTGTAGGAACGAGAAGGATTATTGAAAATTCCAGCGGGCAGAACAAGACCTGCCTTACCACCCTTATCCAGCAACTTTATGATTCTTTCAACAAAGAGAAGTTCTTTTGAAACGCTGACAGGTTTTCCATCTTTGTTTTTTCCTAAGCTAAATTGAATAAGAATTGACGGATCTTTTTCTCGTCCAGCAAAAGGAGGATTTGAAAAAATCACAGTCAGCGATTCATCCTTTACTTCTTCTTTCAGTTTTGCGGGAAGGTTCGGGTCTGTTAAGAGCCCCCCCCATGTAAAATGTGAAAAATTCCAGCATGCCCATCACCATGCATAATCATATTCATCTTGGCGATTCTAACCATGCGATCATTAATGTCAATTCCAAACGTCTTATGTTCCGCAAAGTATTTGATTTCTTGTTTAATGTCTGCCTCAGTCAGGTTAGGATTTTCCTCTTTTATCCATTCCAGAAGTTTTCTTAGAACCATAATTAGGAATCCGCCACTCCCACAAGCAGGGTCTAAAATCTTGCTTTCTCGGTTTGGATGAATTACTTCAACAATAAAATCCACTAATTCTCTCGGTGTAAAAAACTGTCCTAATTCGCCTCTGAAAGTGCGACCTACCATCTGTTCATAGACTGTGCCTTTTATATCTGCCCCTTGGACATTTTCAGTTGTATTTACTAAGTGTAGAGTGACACAATTAATGTCAGTAAAGCGTGCCAGAGATAATGTCACTCTTTTGCCATGGTTTTGGCATGCTTGTTGAAGTATCTCTTATCGTTATAGATTGATGCAGGAGTCTTCCAACCATGAGGCTCTTGCTTCCTCCAAAAGTTGTATTTTCTGTCGAACTTCCTCAGTTCTCTCTTGCAGTGAGATAACGATGAGAACCTGACCTGTGTTATCAGCTCCCTCCACAGAACCTTGTGGTAGCTCTCTATCTTGCC
>DATBXD010000005.1:0-3784 GCA_036514475.1 Nitrososphaerales archaeon | reverse complement strand
TCTGAGCCAGCCACCAGTGCCCCAAACCCAATGTGCAATTGGATCGTAGACAATAGTTGACCAAACAGTAATGAAGATTAGAAAAGTTGAGAACTTCATCCTACCTATGAAGGCACCAGTGATTAGTGCGGGGGTTATGATTGCAAACATCATTTGGAAGACCATGAAAGCTTGGTGAGGAATAGTGGATGCATAGACAGATGTGTCGACGCCTACATCTTTTAGGCCAAACCAATCAAAGTTGCCAATAAGCCCCCCTACATCGTGTCCGAACGATAATGTATATCCGATTAGAACCCATTGTATTGTTATGATTGCGATTGTTATGAAACTATACATTATTGTGCTAAGAACATTGTTTCTCTTAACAAGCCCTCCATAGAAGAATGCGAGTGCAGGTGTCATCAGCAGCACAAGTGCGGCTGAGATCAATACGAATGCCGTGTCTGCACCATCTATTGCCATGGCTGAACTACCTCGTTTCGTTCAATAATTTCATCCATAAAACAGCTAAACCTGTGGCAAACAGTTTGCCCTTCCATATTCATGGTTTTCATACCTTCAAATACGTTTTTTGTATCCATTACATGTTCTTTTTTTGCTAATAATTCCAAAGATTGAACATTCGTAATTGATATTGGCTTCATGGAATGGGTTAATTCGGACCCTAACCCCTTATATTCTTGGCTTGTTCGGATAGCCGTCAATTTTTTTTGCATTTTACGGTCTTTTCAAATATAATGTAACCGAATATACTTTACTCATGTTATTAGACATATGTATGACATTCAAGTTATGATAGTATGCCAATAACGTTAAAAAGACGGCCTATATGAGCCAATATAGTACAAAAATAGACATATATTAGCAGTCGTTTCTCTCACCTATTATTCCACTTTCAGAATGAACTAGAGTACCTATCTTCTTTAAAAGGGTCCGCTGTGTTGCTGTAACCCCGCATCTCCCAAAAACCCATCTCATCTCTTTTGGTAAATTTAATTCTCTTGATCCACTTAGCACTCTTGTAAAAGTACTTGCTTGGGATAACTGTTCTAACAGGTCCCCCATGAGCAGATTCTATTTCTTTTCCATCATAACGGTAAGCCACAATAGATCTCTCATCTATTACTTCAATAGGTAGTGAAGTGGTCCAGCCTCCTTCACTTTCGAAAACAAGGAATTTGGCGTTAGATAAGAATTTAACATCCTTAAAGACGTCGGTAAGTTTAACACCTAACCAATTGGTCTCAAATTTACTCCAGCCAGTTACGCAGTGAATATCTGCAACTATCTTAGTCTTTGGCATATTCAAAAGACGTTCATAGCTATATTCAGTTGGATTCTCAACAAGTCCATATACTTTCAAAGACCAGTGCTCCTTCGGTATTCTTGGAACTTCACCCGCATGCAGAATAGGAAACTGTTTGGTTTCATGCTGTCCTGGAGGAAGTGTTTTGTTACTCAACAAACTAATTATGAGTTCTACATTAATACACGTTTCCCTTGGTCATGAAATCGTCTGAGTATCTCTCCCTATCGAATTTATTTATCAAAACTATTCAAATCAATTAATCCATATTAGATTGATGAGACAGATATTGTGGCGCAGTTCAAGAATTGGAGAGTTTGAACTTTTAGTAGCTAGTTTAGAATCTCACATATTCTATTCTATCCGCTTTAATAGGCTGATATTACTATTAACACTCTTTAGATATATGTAAAGAGACTCTTCAAAACTCATCTCTTTAGTTAATATTTAATATTATTAATCTTGGACGAGGCCGATTCTGTTTTCAAGGTCATCAACTAAGTGATGATATTTCTCGTGAACCCCTCCACCCATCTCAACCGTTTCGATTTCTTCAAACCGAGAGCTTAATTTCTTCCTGTCAGCATTACTCAAAAGACGATTGCCCATAGGATATAGAATATTATCCTCCTTCATAATGTGCTGTGAAAGCAGATCGATGTAACCTTTGGCATTCTGAGTTAATACTTTTGCCTGAGATTTATCCCCGGCCCTATATCTTCGTAGCCCATCATCCATCCCTCGAACGTAATCACGACCTATATGATGCTCTTTGAGCATCATTCCAATCGGCCCTCCTTCATCTGGAATACCTTTCTGTGCAAATATAGAGAAGAGTTCACCCTCCTCTTTCATATGATGGCAGCGATCAGCAAAATTCTTAATGAAATCAATAGATTTCTCAAAGAGATCCACATCGACTTCCGCACCGGCTTCTACTCTCCTTATAGATTCGTTCAAAACATTCATCAAACGCTCAATCATCCGATGCTCATGCATCAAAGCGTCAATTGGATCCATAAGAAATACAAGGTGAAATAAAGTATTTAACAATATAGGAAATGAAATAAGTGCCTTCTTCTAAAATAAAGTAGTTAAGTTTTTAGATTATTCACTTGTTAATTTATTTGGCTGTTACATGAGTTAATTTAAGCAAATGTAAATTATATTATTATCTTGATTATTCTTTTATTAGATCTAAAACCTTACGCTCAACTTCATCTCTAATTCTTCTTATATCTTCTATTGATTTTCCTTTAGGGTCTTCGAGATTCCATTCTATTAGTCTCTTCCTCATATTGGCAAGGATAACTGCAGGACATTCTTTCTCAACTGAGCAGTCCATAGTGATTACAACGTTTGCATTCTCGATCATCTCATCTGTGAGCATCTTTGGATTGTTTGATTTGATGTCAATACCTTTCTCTAGCATCGCTTGCACAACTATTGGGTTTACTCTTTTCGTCGGAGTTGTTCCTGCACTTGATGCCTCTAGACCGTTTTTCTTAGCGAAGGCCTCTGCCATCTGGCTTCTTCCTGCGTTTCCAACACATACAAAGAGTATATGGCGTTCTTTAGACTCCTCTACTATTGATGGTGCCAATTGTTTGATAGATTCATCGGCTGAAAACAACTTTTTCCTACTCCAAAGAGCAACGTTCACAAGACTTATCATAACTGGCACTTCTATTAACGGTCCAACTACCGTGGCAAAAGCTTCTTGTGAAGCGAGTCCAAACACTGAGACAGCTACGGCGATTGATAGCTCAAAGTTATTGCTTGCAGATGTGAATGCTAACGAGGTGCTCTTCGCATAACCCAATGAGGCGTAGTATCCAAATGCTAGAGATATTGAGAACATTATGAGAAAGTATGCTAGCAGAGGAGTTGCAACTCTTAGCACTTCAAGCGGTTGACTGACAAAATACTCTCCCTGTAATGAGAACATGACTACTATGGTGAAAAGAAGCGCAAGAAGTGATGTTTGACTTAGCTTAGTTAAGAATCTCTGCTCATCCCAAGTTATTCCTTTTGTCCTTATGAAGTAGAATCGAGTTATTATTCCAGCTAAGAAGGGAATTCCAAGGTAAATAGATACTGATTTTGCGACCTCTATAACTGAGATGTTGACAACCGCCCCCGCTCCAGATATCCAAGTTCCGGCAATTGTTATGTAGAAGTAAGCCAGTACAGAGTAGAATGCTATCTGGAATAGCGAGTTTAATGCAACTAATATCCCAGCCCATTCACTATCACCTTTTGCTAAGCTATTCCAAACTATAACCATCGCAATACAACGTGCTAGACCGACGAGAATCACTCCGTTTCTTAGACTAGGGGAATCTGCTAGGAAGATCCATGCCAATACGAACATTAGAAGAGGTCCAATTAACCAGTTCAACACAAGAGAAAAAGAGAGCATAGCTTTCGTGCCTTTAGAACCGATGATTTTCCCTAGATCTTCATACCTAATCT
>DATBXD010000004.1:0-5074 GCA_036514475.1 Nitrososphaerales archaeon | reverse complement strand
CCTCGCATTATACCTGTGAGAGACAGGTATTGACACTTCAGTGCACATAATTTGGGTAGCCTTATCAAAGGCCTCCTTTGACGCACCGTACTTGTGCGCCATCCGTAAGGATGAATTGTTGAAATACATACTTGAAGGGTATCGCACACCCTTCAAGCAACCCAACCTCAAACAAAATACGCTAGATACTCAAACACAATCCCATCTAAGCACATTCCCATCTACTGATTATTTCAAACTATTGATTCAGAGGTGAAATTAGCTTATTTCTCAACTTCAACTTTGATTTCTTTCCACTCTTTGACGTCTCGTAAAGTGCTTGCCAAGGCTTCAATTACCTTCGAAAAAACTTGTTCAACATACGGATTGACTTCAACGGGTTTTCCATTTATCTCAAGCTTCACTTTCATATTTATCTAGACGATTGGTAAATATATAAAGATAGTAAATAAAGAACATGAAAACTAAGGAAGTGCAGTAAGATACGTAATCAACATTCATGACTGACTTGATCATAGTTGAAATCGAAACTACCCTCCCTCCCTTTCTTTACTTGGAATACAGCCCTGAGTAGCTTACCAAATAACGTTTTGTTAGTATTAATTGAGCTTTTACGGCAACGATTTTTACATTCCGTAATAATACACTAATACAATTCATGATAGTGACGATAAAATGGTTTCATCATTATCTTTAGAATCTCTAGTAGGTAAGCCACTAAAAGACCTCTACGGCAGACATATTGGCATCATAGTCGGGGTTTCAACAGATATCTCCGGCAATGCAGCTCATATTGGCGTAGACACAGGATTTAGCGGTTTTGCTAAGATTGACGAGAGTCAACTCTTCATTGAAGATGGGGCGCCTATTCTAGTAACTGAATGGAAGAAGATACAAGGTGTATTAAACAGTAGAAATATATCTCAAAAGAGACTAGAAGCGATAGACGAGCTTTACTGCGAAGGTGAATTAAATCAGGATACTTATGAGAAAATCGTTTCGGCACACAAGACGGCGTTTGAAGACTCTTCACAGAGATGTCAAGATCTAACATCTATAATGAACAATCGAATTAATACTTTGAAGAACGAAAACAGAAATATCGAAGAATTCATCTGCAATTTGAAGATCCAATATAAAACCAAGGAAATAAATGACTCCACCTATAGCTTGACTAACGAACATTTACAGAATGTCGTGAACCAAAACAATATCGAAATGTCTGAAATATTGACAGTATTAGGCGATCAGACACCCCAATCACAAGCGATTAACGAAACAGAAATACACAATGACAATATTGAGGAACTTACTACAGTAAACGAAGATACAAACCAGTTGCCAGTCACAGTATCTGAAACTGATACAAATGAAGTAACTGAAGTAGCAACTGCTGTTCCACCTGTTGAAACAGAAGATGTAACAAATCAAGTTTCAAGTTGTAACACAGCTGAAATACAAGACTCACTTTCATTCGAGGGTGAGGAATCTTCTGAAGCACTAGCTGATTCATCACCCATCCCTGCTGTGATTACTCAAGAAGTTGTAGAGAACACATCTCCTAAGACACAGTAAGGCTTACTAAAAGCTTGCAATCATGAACAGAAGTTTTATGTGATCCTTTCAAAACTAGCAGTAACACTGAAATATCTAGATTCCGCAGCCCCGATTACGAAAGGTATCAAAAAGTGTACAACACAACTGCACAATTGAATAAGACAAAAGAAGATGAGCACAACACAGATAGTTACATCGACTATCCAGGGTGTACTCCTGATAAGGTCGTAGCCGAGTTCAGGCGCGCTGCGCATCTAACAGTCATTTGCAATAAGTAGATCAGAAGTCGTCTAAGAAAACAGATGCTTCCTTACAATGGTCTAATTGTTACCGCGAGGTATTGAATATTAAAATCAGATTAATCGTATATTCTTTCACGTCTTTCTATTGATATTGCGATGAATCCTTACCCAGTTCGATGAAATCGTTGTTGAATACCGAGAATATACTACTGACCCCGGAAATCTAGTCTAACCTTATAAACTAACATATTTCACAAGATTCGAGTCGAATTTGAATAAGGATTTAATTGGAATAATTTTGATTTTTCTTGGAATATTAGCATGGATTGCTTACTTTGCACTACTTATTCTAGGGTTTAAGCAGCCAGTGTTTCCATTTCTCATTTGGCATCTGACTTGTATTATCCCAGGTGCTTTGTTAAAAGAACGTAAATTAATCGCCAGAATTCTTAAGCGATGAGACTTTATTTATCTGACTATTCTCTCTATTGCAGGATTATAAGTGCAATAAGGTTCTTCGCCAAGGAAGTTCTGCGTTGCTCCTAAGGCTCGTGCTCTGCATCCTCCGCATACAGTTCTAAACTCGCAAACTCCACATCTTCCTTGCAGAAGACTGTGGTTTCTGAGTGATTCAAAGAGAGGTGAGTCTTGGTATATTGTTTTAAAACTCTCCTTTCTCACGTCTCCAGCTTTTATCTGAAGGAAACCACAACCGTAAACCTCTCCAACATTTGATATGAAGCAGAAACCGTTTCCAGCCATGCATCCTCTCCCCCCCATTCTAGAGCTGGGCCTTCTACCCTCAACTCTTGTCCCGGCTCTAACAATAGATTCTCTTCCTGCCACTCTTTCACTTTGAGCAATAATTCGCATATAATGCGGTGCACAGGTCATTTTTATCGGCATAGGTGAAGACAAGTTCCATTCATAAATCCTCTTGAGCGTTTCCTCATATTCTTCAGCCGTGATTTCCATCTTAACTTCAGCTCTTCCCGTTGGAACTAGCATGAAAATATCCCAAGAAGTACTTTCTTGATTCACGGCGAGTCGAAATATGTTTTGGAGGTCCTTCAAGTTGTGCTGCGTCACCGTTGTGTTTATCTGGAAAGGCATCTCGCCTCTTCTCAAAGTCTCAAGCGTATTCAATACCATATTGAATGAGCCTTCTACGTTTCTAAAACCGTCATGCGTATCAGAGTCTGCCCCATCAATACTTATTGACACCATTCGAACTCCACTACTCTTCATTCTGTCGACAGTTTGACTCGTTATCACGCTCCCGCTAGGTGACATGACAACTTTCAACCCTTTTTTGTCGGCGTGCGCAGCTATCTCAAAAATATCCTTCCGCAGAAGAGGATCACCTCCAGATATTATTAGGAGAGGCTTGGAAAACTCAGCTATCTCATCAACCATTCTAAGCGCTTCTTCAGTCGAGAGCTGACCTGGGTCGGCCTCAGTCTGAGCATTCGCTCTGCAATGCCGACACGTGAATCTACAGGCTCGTGTAGACTCCCAAGCAATTACCTGTGGAACCGGTTTCCCTTCCAAAGCGTTATGCTTCCTGAGATTCAGAGACGCCTATTTCTTCATCTGTTAGATAGCACGCTGGGTCTGGTGCCCAAATATCATGGTGTACCGCTTCAGCTCTAACTCTGAAGTTTCCATTGCATATGTCGAGGAATCTACATTTGCTACATCTTCCTTTAAGACTCCTCTTTCTGTTTCGAAGTTGCCTAAGCAACGGCTCATTTTCATCTAACCATATGTCGCTAAAATCTCTTTTCAAAACGTTTCCAAGAGTGTATTGACCCCAGAACTGATCTGCATGCACGTAACCGTTGAAGTCGATGCAGCCTATCCCGGACCCTGAGCTGTTTCCACCATTCATCTTAAAGAGATTCATCGCCTCAGATGCTCTTTTTGGATCAGTTTTCAACAGTTTAAGATAGAGGTATGGCGCGTCACTATGGTTATCAACAGTTAGAATCTCAACGTTTCTATCATTAAGGTCTGTGTTCTCAACTTTTCTAAATAAATGATCCATAAAAGTGCGTGTCTCCTCATGTGTGAGATCGTTTTGCACCATGTCTGAGCCTCTTCCTGAGTATACAAGATGATAGAAGCATACTCTGGGTATCTTCTCTTTCTCAACTAGATCAAATATCATATAGGCATCTGACAGATTATGCTTTGTTAAAGTAAATCTAAGCCCAGTTCTAACTTCACTATCTAGGCAGTTCCTGATTCCCCGTAAGGCTGCGTCAAACGCTCCGTCTAATGCCCTGAAATGATCGTTAGTTTTCTTCATCCCATCCACACTAATACCGACGTATGAAAATCCAGTTTTCTTCAATTTCTCTGCGGTCTCTCTATTAATCAGAGTACCGTTGGTAGATAGAACTATTCTAAGCCCAAGATCTTTAGCCAATGCAGCAAGTTCGAAAAGGTCTTTTCGCATAAGTGGTTCACCTCCTGAGAAGAGAAGCACAGGTACGTTGAATTTAGCTAGGGATTTGATCAAGTCTTTGCCTTGTTCGGTTGATAGCTCATTTGAATAGATTTTACTATCAGCTCTGGCATAACAGTGTATGCAATTTAGATTGCATCTTTGAGTTGTATTCCACACCACGACCGGCCTCTTATGAACCCCGTCAGCGTATCTCAGGTTGTCGCCAGCCCAATCTCTTCCACACATTATCTTTGTTATGTTTATCAATTTACTTTGTCTCCTTTAAGTTTGATGGCATTCCTATCAATACGGCCGTTGCTTGTCTTCTTGAATTCTCTTGAACTGAATAGTATCATGTAGTCTTCAATTCCTGTTGATTCACTCATCTCTTTCACGAGTTCTTCAACTATCCCTTCATTGAAACCATGAAGAACAGTGAAAACATTATGGGTCCATCTTCCAGGTATAGTTTTTCTGACATAACAGTGCGTGACATGATCTTTGCTTGAGAATATCCCTCCCACATCATCTAATCTCTTCTCAGGCACCTTCCAACAAACCATTGCGTTAGCTAGAATCCCGATCTTCCTGTTATTTATTGAAGCTCCGATTCGTCTTATTATCTTCAGCTGTTTAAGCTTCCTTAATCTAGCTATCACCTCATCTTCATCTATGTTTGTCTTCAACGCTATTTCGCGAAATGGCTCCTCTACAAGAGGAAATCCATTTTGTGTAGCTTGTAGAAGACACGTATCTATCTCATCCAATATCTTTGCCATCACAATATCACCTTAATTTAATTCCTCCTCTAATCTTGAAAAGG
>DATBXD010000003.1:0-4468 GCA_036514475.1 Nitrososphaerales archaeon | reverse complement strand
ATCTGTATTCGACCCCGCTTATCCTCTAACCGCACTAATTGCTAACAACTATGGGGAATTGATGTCTATACCGTTGTATGATTCGGCTCTACTTTTTGCAGCCCTTATTCTGATGCTCATAATCCTTCTCTTCACCGTCTCAGCTCGACTGATACTGATTAGAATTGAGAGGAGAATGACTGTTGGATAAGCGAAATGAAGAACGCATATTCAAAGCGCTTATGATAATTGCATTAATGATAGTTGTTGGAAGCTTCTTCGCAGTAGTGGCTGTAGTGGTTTTGAAAGGCGCGCCAGCCCTATCGCTATCCATGATAACGCAGACACCTAAAGGAGGTTATTATTTGGGAAAGGAGGGGGGAATTCTAAACGCCATCATGGGGTCTGTCTACTTAGCGTTTGGAAGCGTCTTACTTGCAATGTTGATAAGTTTACCAGTCTCACTTGGCCTGCAGAGGGATTACATCAAAAGAACAAAAGTAGCATATTTCATAAGGCTTTCACTTGATGTTCTTTGGGGTACGCCATCCATTGTATATGGTGCGTTTGGCTTCAGTGTAATGGTCTACCTAGGCATGAGGTCATCTCTGCTTGGGGGAATTATGGTTTTGACTATTCTGCAGATTCCCATAATGATTCGTGCGATAGATGAGACTGTGAAGCTGGTTCCTGTAGAGTTGAAGGAAGCGTCGTTCGCGTTGGGAGCAACTCGGTTCGAAACAACTTTCAAAGTTGTTACAAGACAGGTGCTACCGGGGATAGCGACAGCGGTGCTTATGGCGTTTGGCAGAGGCATTGGAGATGCTGCATCTATTCTTTTTACCGCAGGCTATACTGATAATCTTCCTGGATCTCTTTTAGATCCTGTGGCTTCTCTGCCGCTTGCCATCTTATTCCAACTGGGCACACCTTATCCAGAGGTTCAACAAAGAGCCTACGCCTCAGCACTTATATTGATGATAATAGTACTTAGTGTAAGCATTGCCGCAAGAACACTTAGCCGAAGACTATCGGTGAACATCATAAAGTAGGAGATATAGATACCACACATAAGCATACGCAATCTAAACGTGGCTTACGGAGGCCACAAAGCCTTGAAGAACATAACAGTAGATATTCCAGATGGACAGATAACCGCGATAATAGGACCGTCTGGCTGCGGTAAAACAACTCTGCTAAAGAGTCTAAATCGTTTAATCGAGCTTTACGAAGAGGCAGTTGTAGACGGAGAAGTTCTTGTGGATGGGGAGAACATCTACGGCCCAAAAGCAGATGTGCTAGCACTGAGAAAGAAAATAGGATTCCTCTCGCAGAAACCATATCCACTACCTATGTCAATATATGAAAACATCTCTTTTGGACCAAAGATACATGGTGTCAAAGGCCAGCAGATTCTAAGCCAGATCAATGGTTTTGAAAACAACTTTGATGGCTACAAGTCATTTGAAGAAAAAACAGGTAAAACAGCTAAGAATGGGGAGATGAATCTTCTAGTTGAATGCTATTTACGACTAGCTGGACTTTGGGATGAAGTTAAGGATAGGTTGCACACACCCGCTTCAAAGCTTTCAGTTGGTCAACAGCAAAGACTCGCTCTGGCTAGAGCACTATCTGTAAAACCAGAAGTAATATTGGCCGATGAGCCGACGTCAGCCTTAGACCCCGTATCGTCACACGTAATTGAAAAACAGTTTCAAGCGTTGAAGAGCAAGTACACAATAGTATTGGTTACTCACACTATTAGGCAGGCGAGGCGCATTGCGGATAATGTTATCTTCCTATACTTGGGAGAGCTAATAGAGCAAGGCCCAGCAAACAAAGTTCTATGCGCTCCGTGTCAAGAGAAAACATGCGCCTACGTCTCAGGTGAAATCTCATAATCACGAGTTAAACACGGCTGACATGATGAAGGGCATCGCGATACTCGCGTCACAGTTAACGGTGCATCCATTTGCAGACCCGCGAACCTTACCCCAGCTCTTCGCCTCATCAGGAGTTGCGCCAGATAACCCGCCAAACTCAGGTCGGTCAGTAACGATCTGAATAAAATAGTCAAACGGTTTATCAGCTGTTAATGCAGATTGCAGTATGAAGTTCTTAGGGACGCCTCCACCTAGAAAAACTGCGCCACTACTTTTACGCTCTGATCTTATGTCAAACTGCTTGTTCACTATGAGGGCAAGATCCTTGAACACGTCAACCTTGAGCTTAAGGGTCTGGATAATAGACCACACCTGCAAGCCCATAATAGAATCTGTGAACGCCGGGATAACAATAGGAACACCTGCGTCTGAAGCGTTTTTAACAATAGAGTTAACATCCTTGATGTCACAACCTATCTTTGACAGTAACTCAGAGCTGCCATAAACTCCTTCAGGAAGCTTTTGAAGAATACCTGTTAGATTACGCTCAAGAGTAGTAAAGTCTGCAGACGGGATGCAAACATCATAGACTCTAAAGAAACCTTTGCGCCTGAGTTCAACATCGGTAAGCTTACTATCTTTCCCCTTGAGCTGATACTGCTTGCCGCCAAACGCTAAAGAAAGATCGTGAGTTATGTTAGCACCTGTAGAAACAATAAAATCCACATATTTCTCAGAGATCATTCTAGATATTATCTTCCGAAGTCCACATGGAACAAGCGCTCCTGACACGCCTAAGAATTTTATACAGTTCTTATCCAACACCATTTCACGAAATATCTCAACAGCCTCTCCGAGACTTCTCCCGCCAAACCCTGATCTAGACATTGCTTTTGCTAAACTAGCAACATCTGAATTGGGTTCAACATCGACCACTTCATCCATTTTCACATCAATCAAAATCTGTCCACAGTCCTCAAGTATCTACCCTCACCTTAGTAGTGACTTAAACACCTTACGTTAACAGTCAATTGACACTTCAGATAAACTGTTCATAAAGATTCTAAACCAGATATAGGATGAAAACAGAATTGAAAATATTTTGAAAACCCTTTTACATTCATGTAACATATCAATTGACTGAGGTCTGATGGATTCTAAGCAATGGCAGAAATGGTACGCTAAGATAGTAAACAAGCTAAACTACAACCCTGAGAAAGATAAGGAAGCAGCATTACTACTTGGTGAACTTCTAAAAGGCAGGGAAACATCACTTGAGAATCTTAGGCAAAGAGCTGCAAGACGCCCAATACTGATATTTGGAGCCGGACCATCCCTAGAGACAGATATAGAGAGGATAATACAGACTCAACTTTTAGAGAAATGCTGTCTAATAACAGCAGATGGGGCAACGACTGGACTTCTAAAAGTAGCTAATAAGAATCCAGACATTATAGTTACTGATCTCGACGGAGTAATTGAAGATATTCAAACGGCAAACAAAAGAGGCGCATACATAGTAATTCACGCTCACGGCGACAATATGCCACAGCTAAAACAATATGTTAATACCTTCACAGCAGTAATTGGCACAATTCAAGTTGAACCTATTGAGCAACTGCACAACTTTGGCGGCTTCACAGATGGAGATAGGGCAGTCTTTCTCGCGGGAGTCCTAAGTAAAGAACCAATCGCTCTTGCCGGTATGAATCTTGGAGATGTAGTAGGTAAGTACTCCAAGAAACAGGTTCCTTCAACTGAAGTTAAGAGAATAAAACTTCGGTTATGCAAAGAACTGCTAGAATGGTTCGCTTCAAACTCGGAAAATGATCTTTACAACGTCACTGCTGACGGCGAGGATATTAGAGGCTTCAAAAGGAAAACGCCATCAGAGCTCGAACGGATAATAAGTGGCTAAGTCAAACTTAATCTATTGTCTCTATCTTTTCAACATATATCAAAACATAATCTAGTTCAGGTAAATACCTCATTCGTGAGACGGCTTTGGAATCACCGTATTCTGTGGTTAGAGTAACGTCCAAGTCCCGCCCCTCTAGGGATCGATAGTCATAAGCGTTTTTCTTGGAGTAGTCTTCAGATATGCGTATTTTCACAGTTACATCCTTCTTGTATGGCTGAGTTAATGTGGAATTGCGAATTGCTTCCTCAAGCTTCTTGATGTTTTTCTTATCGTTACTTATCGGGATGCCAACGAATTGATGATATATTGAAGCGAGACCAACGCCTCCTTCGAATATTGCTCGCTCTCTATCAGTCATCTCGTTGGGATAATAACTTCTTGCAGGATCCTTAACAGTCATTTTTCAACTTCGTTTCTACTTGCCAAGTTTCTTATAGACATATTCCTTGGCTAGCTGATACCCTATTTTATAGTCAAAGACGCCTTTTGGCGACTCCATAGCTTTCGTGATGATTTTAGCTTCGACTTTGTTCTTCAAAGAACCTATTGCCAAAGCACCTACACCACGCAAACCAGGTATTAGCTCGACACCGTCTCCCTGGGGGTCTAGATTCTCAACTCCGACAGGCGGTACAGCGTTGACATCTGCAATTACATTGCATTGTTTGCCGTGGTTTCTAAGAGT
>DATBXD010000002.1:0-3463 GCA_036514475.1 Nitrososphaerales archaeon | reverse complement strand
GCACTTGTTATGAATCTGATTATGTTTATTATCATACTAACTCTCACTCGCTGAATTAGAATGAGTCGACGCGTTAGCTTATTTGGTGCTTGTGAAGGTGATTTCCTAGAATTACAAGATGACTCTATTTTTGAAGTTAAGGGTCTTACTCACCCGCCTGGCAGAGTCATCGCATATCCTCGGTATGTCATTGATGATAATGGGGACCGAGTAAGGGATTCAAAACGATTTAAGAAACTTTACTCTTTTAAAGAAAGAAACTATCTAATGAACCAAAAATACTCAAGTTACCTAGTAATCGACCCAGTTTTTAACAGACAATTGCCTGAAGTCCCATATGAAGAAGTGAGGTTTCACAATAAACCTGAAGACGCTCTGTATAGGCTTAGGCATAAAGATGATATTGACGAAACCGAGAGAAGAGCTGTTGAGTTAGCCGACTTGCTTGAGAATATTTCAGGTGTGTCTTCATCAAATATAGGAATATCTGGTTCAATAATGGTTGGGTTTCATAAGCCATCATCTGATATAGACATTGTTACTTATGGTGCTAAGGAATCTATGTGCCTAAGAGACTCTATGAAAAACACTTTCAAGAATCAATCTAATATTCGCCGTTACAATCATACGGAATTAGTTAATCTCTACCGGTTTAGAGTACCAGACACTATCATGCCTTTCGATGAATTTGTAAAGCATGAAAAAAGAAAATCGTTTCAAGGCATCTTTAAAGACCATGAATTCTTTATCAGATATTTGTCCGAATCTAAAGAGACCTACGGGGATAGCATATACTTTCAGGAAGGGCTTTCTAAGATTAAGGCAAAGGTAACTGACTGCTCAGAGTCATTCTTCACACCATGTAAATATCAGCTTGGACAGGTTGAAGTAACAAAAGGCATTGATCTACCAGGCATTAGTGAGGCCGTGTCTTACAGAGGACGTTTCTGCGAACAGGCAGAGGTAGGTGAAGAAGTTGAGTTGCAAGGAGCCCTAGAGAAGGTTGTATCTAGCACTGGTGAGCATCGCAGAATCATACTGGGTGAAAGACCATCCGACTTCATGGTATCTTTAAATCTTGACTAATTGTTTTACACGAATCATCTTGGTAGCTGGATCAACTTTTCACGATAGGGATTTCATAAGATCTCCAGAGGATATGTTCTTCTGCGTAGTTGGAGAATTGCATCCGCTAGATAGAGCTATTTCGTATTTGCGTTACTTTCCTTCTTCAGAGAGTCTTTGGAAACATGGTGAAAAACAATACAGGCGCGCAATGGCCTCCTATTCGATTCCTAACTTGTTAATGAATATTAATTATCTAAAGAAGAATTATCCAGCGTACGTTTTCAACTCTGAAGTATTTGGTGTAGAAATGTCTTCAATTCCAACCAGCTGCGTTGTCGAGCACTATAAGCCTCAGGTTAAGCTCGGTAGAATTCTTGAAATGATCAATCCGGATACTCTCCAAGCGTGTTCACGAGATCTTGTGAATTACTTATCAGAATTTACCAAGATTCCTATAGAGAAATTTGGGGTAACAGGTTCTATTCTAATAGATCTTCATAACCCTGAGTTTTCAGATATTGATCTAACTGTCTTAGGACGTGAAAACGGCTTCAAACTGAAAAGGTCGCTGCCAGATCTATCGAAGAATAAAGGTGGACCAATTAGCGATATTTCAGAAAAAGCGTTGAATCGATGGTATCAAGATAAGTTAAATTCTCACCCACTTAACTTTGAAGAACTCAAGATAATTCAGCGCAGACAATGGAATTACCGATCATTCAACGGAACAGTTTTTTCACTACACCCAGTTAGGTCCAATCATGAGTTACAGGAGCATTACGGAGATCTTCGCTTCAAGAGTGTAGGTGTCGTTAAAGGTAGTGCACTCATATCTGATGTTTCTGATTCTCTATTCAATCCACATATGTATAAAGTTGAGAGATTCAAAGTAGATGTCGGTCCTGCTATAAACGATGTAAACGTGGTTGCTTCATACTCGGGATTCTACGGCGGTATTTTCGAAGAAGGCGAAGAAGTTTCTGTTCGCGGTAAGCTTGAACGGGTTGACGATAGTCGCACAGGCGATATGTATCATCGTGTTGTTATAGGTTCTCCTGAGGCTGGCGATACTGATTACATTAAACCATTAAAATAGAACTATTGCGACTTAATCTTGTTTGATTTTATCTAATAACACAATATATTAATAATATGCGAAATAAGTGTTACACGTACGGTGTGAATTGGTGGCTGGTTTAGAAGTAACCGTATTGTCAGGAAGAAGTTTACGTCAAGGCGTCGGTAAAGAGGCTGGCAAAAACTCTGATAGATATAAGACGAGTGTAAGTATTTGTGAAATGAACCCCGAAGACATATCTTTTCTTTTGATAAAGTCTGGAGATAATGTGAAGGTAACAACCCTGTACGGCTCTGTTGTATTGAAAAGTTCTGCTTCAAACCAGTTAAACAAGCGAGGATTAATCTTTATTCCTTATGGCCCATACGCGAATCGTATTGTAGGTGATGATTCAAATTCATCTGGTATGCCTACTTTCAAAGGGGTTCAAGGGAGTGTTGTATCCGCGGTTGGTGATTCTGTGAAAACTATTGAAGAACTTGTTGCTGATTTGAGGGGTGTATAGGATTTGGAAACTTTCCAAGACATGATATGTCCTGTTTGTGGTTGTCTATGTGATGATCTAGAGGTTAATGTCGAGAACAATCGTGTTAGTAAGGTGAAGAACGCATGCGCTATGGGTACAAGTAAGTTTCTTAATTATAACTCTGATCGACTCTATTCTCCACTGATTAGGTCTAACGGTTCGCAGCAGTCAGCTTCGCTTGAAGAATCTGTTACAAAAGTAGCTGATATGCTTGTGAATGCAAAGTACCCAGTTGTTTACGGTCTTGCTCTTTCTAGCTGCGAGGCAATAAAGGTTGGAGTTGAGCTTACTGAGGAAATTGGTGGCGTTTTCGATAATCAAACAACGGTTTGTCACGGCCCAAGTGTTCAGGGGTTTCACGAAGTTGGCGAATCCACTGCCAGTCTCGGTGAAGTTAGGCACAGAGCTGATCTGATAGTCTGCTGGGGGTGCAACCCTACAGATTCTCATCCTAGGCATTTTGAGAGATACAGTTATACTGTCGAGGGGAGGTTTAGAAAGGGTAAGGAAGATCGGAAGCTAATAGTAGTAGATGTTAGATACACAGGCACTGCTAAGCTTGCTGATAAGTTCATCCAAATAGAACCCAACAAGGATTATGAACTTGTTAACGCACTTAGAACAGCTCTAAATCATGAACAGATCCAATGTGAAACTGTCGCGGGAATACCTGTTGAGGAAATTGAGTCTCTAGCTGAAACCCTAAGAACCTGCGAGTTTGGAGCGCTTTTCTACGGTTTGGGCACTAGCCAAACAGCTGGTAAAGGTCGAAACATTGAAAGCTTAGGCTT
>DATBXD010000001.1:0-12517 GCA_036514475.1 Nitrososphaerales archaeon | reverse complement strand
AGGTTTTCGTTTTGTGTGGAAGCTGTGGGTTGCTCTCTGTAGTTTTTGCATCTATGCTTAGTTATCTCCTCACAGCTTTTTCCATTCATGCATAGGTATCTGGGAAGAACATGCCTACTCATAGGTGGGTTGAGAGGCTTTTTCGCGCATAGACAATAAGTTCATGCATGGACAATAAGCATATCTCTAAACATTATCTGTTTGAACTTGGCGTTGACTCCTGAACCAGAGGATCCAGAACCTAACATACCTGTGTAGTACTGGGAATCTCCCCTCATGAACTGTCCAGACTATCCCCGAACAGATAGTATCTTCCTAGATAGATGCCTGAAATAGACTTGATTGCATCCCTTAGACTTCAAAGCCGTGTGCAATTGTATCTAGGAATAGATTTGGTTTAACTCCCCGAACAGTTTTTCCATGACTAATTTTGAATTTTGACCATGTCAAAATATAAATTTAATTAAATGATGCTCTTTTACTGTCGTGTTATTTTCTCTAGGGTTTTAGCCTGAATACTGCCTGTGGGAGGCTGTTGAGGTGAAAAAACCTTAGCTACAAAATTTTGTGGTAAGCTCGAATGAATTGTTGTGCTTTATGACCATGTATGGTTCCCACGAGGGGTCCAAGTTCATTTTAGGTGTTTAATTAGCTGGTGTTTCGTGAGAGCTTACCATAGATGCTTTATTCATGTTTTGTGCTTCTTGTACCTGCTTGACCACATGCTTTTTATGCGTGGATTCCTTTATGCTTTTTTTCTCATCAGATTCATAGGTTGATTTGAAGTGACCTACGAATGCTCGTAGAGCACCACCTTAATTTAATAATGCAGGCATCTGTGCGATGATTAATGGTTTTATCTCCTCATAGGTACTCCTCACACATTTCTACATCTGTTCGTAGATAACTCCTCACAGGTTATGCATCTATGCCTAGAAGCTGCAGGTAGCTCTCAGCAGACTTTGCATCTATGCCTAGATGACTCCTCACAGCTTTTCCATCCATCCCTAGTAGATTCTCAGGCCTTTTGTAGCTCTTCGGAGGTAGTAGGAGCGGATTTAATCGCCCCAAGACAAGAAGCAGATCTCTGGCTAGTAGCTCATCTTACCCTTATTCGACCGTCCTCAGTAACTTGGAAGCATCCAGATAATTGTTATTTAGTGGTCCTCTTACCAGCTATCCTTTGCTGAAGCGTGTGGTTTTCAAACGGGATGTTATCGACGGGTTATTGAGCTACTGCAGCGAAGTTCACCCAAGAGAAGGAATACTGCTATTGAGAGGTAGGATTAAAAATGATATGATTGAGGTGAACGCTCTCCTTATACCGCCCCTTCCGGTTAACAGCGAAACCTTCTCTTCATTCTCTATGCATATGCTTCCACTGGATATGTCAATCTTGGGAGTTGCGCACTCACACCCAAATGGTGTCCTAAAACCATCAATGGAAGATCTTAACAACTACTTCGGTAGGATAATGGTGATAGTTGGACCCCCGTATCTGGGCGAGAATGATGTAGCAGTCTTTGACCGAGAAGGTGAACGTGCAATTTTCTCTGTTGAATAATCGTAGGTGCAACTAAAGAATGTGATATTGTGAAGAGTCGTCTGAATGTAAGTCCAAAGAAGTATAAAAGTGAATATTGACAGTAAGCAAGTAATTAATGTAGTCTATCATTTGAATTATCAATGTATTAGATAGTCAACAAATACTCAACCTAACAAAAACATCTTGAAAGGTATAGTTAATGCAACCTTAATCGATCACAGAAACAAAGGTATTCTTAGATTATATATCTATTCTTTACTAGGACTTCACAAACTCTTAACAATTCATCAGCTCTTAGTTTCTGAGTTTCTGTTAATATTAATGTTATTAGAGCTTTAGGTGTTATGTCAAAATATAAGTTGCGGATACCAATATTGCTTGGGCTACTAGGCCAAATTTCTGATTGATCTTTTTCTTCTAAAAGTACTCTTGAGAAGTAACTCTTTAGATTTATCTTATTCAAATCGGCTGCAACATATACTGGAATGCCTTGATATGAAGCGGATAAAGCAATTGGATATGTTCCAACTTTATTCACAACCGAACCATCTGCTAAAAGGCTATCTGCTCCTATTAAAACTAAATTAACATTTCCTGCGAAGTGAGGTGCGGCAGCATCGGTAACAATTGTTGTAGAAATCCCGTATTCTGTTAGTTCTTTTGCAGTCGTTCTTCCTTCAAACAACGGTCTCGATTCTGAAGCTATGATCTGAATTTTTTTTCCTTTATCAGATGCATATTTTAAAGATTCTAGTACGGTCGCGCTGTAACTGTGAGTAAGTATTACTGCTTTTTCAGGTATTATTTTGAAAACATTTTCAGCAATATGTTCATTTAATTTGTCAGCCTCTTCTAATAGACTGGAAGTCTCTTTAGCAAAGAAGAGCTTTAATTCTTCAAGATTTAGATTATTCATTGCAGAATTTACCATTTGGAATATTAAATGCCCAATTTGGTTTCTAATTGGTGCAATACTGGGTCTCAGATTCATGATGCTTAACGCAAGTGTTTTCATCAAACACATGTACTCATCAAGAATCCTAGTTTCAAATGCTTCTACTGCTTCTTGAAAAGTTATTACAGATTCTTTAGCTAATTGAGAAGCAGTGCTACTGTTGTCATCTCTTATTTTTGTTATTCTATCTACTATCTTCTGTTCCTGAATTATGTTTTCAATAGGTGTAGGAAAGACCATCTGAAGAACTTCATTGAGTGCAGGAACAGTTGCGTAATTCCAAATCTTAATTGGATCAATCCATCGATACTCGGTATTCTCCCAATTTAATTTCACTTCATTACTGCTGGTTTTGAATAGGTGTGGATACACTATCCAGAAAGTATCTATTTCTGGTTCTGGGATACCTATTGGTTCGGATATTCTTTGAAGTTCAATTGTTTCACTTGATAATCCTATTTCTTCTTCTATTTCTTTCAAAGCTCTTTTTAATGGATCTTCGTTTTTCTCAAGGTATCCACTTACACCTGCCCATCTACTTTGGTGTAATCTAACTTTATCACTTCTTTTCAAGATAAGGATCCTGTCTTCAAATTGAATGAAAGAAGTTACTACATTCTTAACTTCCAAAAAAACTCTCTCCGAATAGACATTCTAAATGAATATTTTGCATTAAATCATATTCAATCTCGGCATCGAAATAATAGTGTGGATATGAATTATCGAATACATTTGGTATCTATTTACAATAATTTTCTTCAAGAGTCGTAAACACCTAAATGTTAAGCTAAACCCTGATACTCATAAACTTAATGTTTCCCCAGAGTTAATTGATTATGATTCTATCTTGTCACTAACTCATGAAATTTCTATTTGATTGTCATACTAATAGATCAGGAATAATTATCTGCGAAGTTAAGTAAAAATGGAAATTTGTAGAAATCTAGAAATATTTATCTTGTAAAAAGAGTAAATGTTCAATAATCTTTTCAAAGTGAATGTTGGCTGGATGAATTAAATGAATGAACATGACCAACGTTTTCCTGAACCAACGGTTGGTGCATTGATTATTAATAATATAGGTCAGATTCTGCTTGTGAGGTCTTACAAGTGGCAAAATCTACTTTCTGTGCCAGGTGGGCATATTGAAGTTGGTGAAAGTGCTGAAGAAGCAGTGAAGCGTGAAGTGAAAGAAGAGGTTGGATTAGACGTTGAACCTATAAAGCTTCTTCTCCTACAGCAGGCTATTTATCCTAAGAATTTTAATTTGCATCGTCACTTTATTTTTCTAGATTATTTATGTAAATCAATTTCAAGCGAAGTTAAGTTAGATAATCGCGAGATACAATCATATGAATGGTCAAGTCCTGAAGAAGCCATCTCGAAAGATTTGGAAGAGTATACCAGAAACCTTATTCAACGCTATTTATTAGAAAAATAATAACACAATTAGAAATCGTAAGAATTTTTGAATCACAAAATAGTTTTTGTTTTTTTTCATCTGTATTGCTTATATTTTTGAAGAGAGAGCCTTTTGTATGTTAACTTATCATGGTTAGCCATTATTTGTCTGGTTACGGTTTTATTCCTTCCTCACCTAATATTTTTGAAGTTGCTTTTCTAACGTTTTCCCTCTGTTCGATTGTTGTGTAGACTCTAATAATGTCCATGTATCCTGAGATAGCTCCGATTAGCGGTAATTCATCTACATTAATCGTTTGATGATTTACGGTTCCTTCACTTTTTGACATGATTGTTAAAGTCTTTAACGCTTGGTGTGATGATGTAAATGGAACTGACGGCGTTGTTGGCACATCCACATATATTTCATGAGGATCTGCACCCGCTATGACAGCTATCTCTTCTGCGATTTGTTCACGTATCTTTTTTTGTCGAAATATTTTGTCGATAAATGTGTCCTTTCGTTGTACAAATTTTTCAAACACGCACTTAATTAGTCTACGATCTCTATAATCTAATGATATTGCCTTGGCTCTTTTTAGTTCGTTTCTTCCCTCTGGATTGAGTGTTGTTAGTAGATGAAGTGTGACTTCATCTGTTAAAGATAAATAGTGTGAAAGGTCATTAACATTTGTGAAATTCAAAGATTCATCCGCTAATTTTATCGCACGAATAAGCATGATTTCAGCTGCTCGAACAGTTCTGTGGAAATATACCGCTCTGAACATCTCATATCTCGCTATTAGAAGAGCTTCGAAAGCATATAGCGCAGCCTGATCTATTGCAAGGTGTCTATCTACTACTTCTAATGAGTTTATTATTCTATGGATATCAACTCTACCGTACTCTACACCGGTGAAATACGCGTCTCTTGGAAGATAATCCATTGTATCTACACTTAATCCTCCTCCGATGAAATCATTCATGAATACCGGTCTATTGCTAGATAGCCCAATCGCTAATTCAGAGATTATACTTGTGTCGTAACCATGCTTTTGTAATGTATCTTTAATTTCTGTTTCAACTATAATACTCTTGGTAATGTCTTCATGACTTATTTTTCCCAAATCAGAAAGAACTTCTTCAAACAAATGGGAAAACGGGCCATGTCCAATATCGTGAATTAATGCTGCTATTTTTAATTCTTTTATTTGTTCTTGACTTATCTCTGTCTTTGACGCTAATCTGTTAGATGCTAATCCAGCAAGATACATAGATCCGATAAGGTGTTCGAAGCGCGAGTGTTGAGCGCCTGGATATGTTATGTGAGCCCCTGAAAGTTGACGTATTCTTCTAAGTCTTTGAAATATTGGGCTATCTATTATTTCCTTCTCATCTTCATTCACATAAATGTAGCCATGTATTGGATCTCTAATCTCTGCAGCCACTTTCAACTCCATAGTTCATACTATTTAGTTATAGAAGTAGATTAAGATATTCTTGTAAATTTGTTAAAAGTCTTAATTAGGGTATTGTTACACTTTGATGGTTATTGAAGTTGATTAGAGGCTTCATTATTGCAATCGAAGGTCTTGATCAATCGGGAAAGCAAACACAAACCAAACTAATTGTTGATAGATTAAAGAAATCAGGTTTAGTAGTTGAAACAATCTCATTTCCTGACTATTCAACAAATATTGGTAGAGAAATTGATGCTTTCTTGAGCGGTCGCAAGAATTATAATATCCATGCTAGGCACATGCTTCTTTCTATAAATCGGTGGGAACATAAGAGTGACTTAGACCGATGGTTAGATGAAGGGCGGATAATAGTGATTAATCGCTACTTTGGTTCAAATTATGCTTACGGAGTTTGCAGTGGGTTAAGTTTAGATTGGCTAATGAATTTGGAAAAAGGCCTTCCAGAACCTGATTTAACTATACTTTTTGATATTGCACATGATATTTCGGCAAAACGAAAGATAACGGGAAGAGACATTCATGAGCGTGACGAAGCTTTTCTAAGTAGAGTTAGAAAAGAGTATTTGAGATTTGCAAGTCTGTGGAGCTGGGTCGTTCTAGATGCAAGTAAGGATGTTGAAAGCGTTCACGAAGAACTTTGGCGGATATTGAAAAGTAGATTCGAATCTATTTAACACTAAACTTAAGATACGGTTCATTAGTTTATTCAATTTAGTTTGGAGTCTGAATTCATTAATAATAGTTCAATAAAGCCTGGTTCTCTTCAATACAGAACCTATCAGATTGAATTAGCTAAACTTTGTGTTAATGACAATATTCTGGTGGTTCTTCCAACAGGCCTCGGTAAAACTGCAATAGCTTTGCTTATAGTTGCTGAATTTCAAAAGACATATCCAAATAAGAAGTGTCTCATTCTAGCTCCTACCCGACCTCTATGTGCACAACATCAGAAGTTCTTTCAGAATCATTTGTTACTTGAAGAAAGCCAAATTCAGATGATAACAGGACTTGACGATGTAGAATTACGACGTGTCAAATGGGGCTCTAGAATACAGTGCGCAACTCCACAAATAACTATTATAGATATTGAAAAAAACAATCTAAAACTAGATGAAATATCCTTAATCATTTTCGATGAGGCTCATCGAGCGGTTGGCGATTACTCCTACTCTAATATAGGTAAAATATATTCTAATGTAAACCCTATCGGCCGAATAATCGGCATGACCGCCTCACCTCCTGATGATGAGATACGAGTTAAAGAAGTTCTTCTGAATCTTGGCTTAAGAAGAATAGAATTTAGAGATGAAAGTAGCAAAGATGTAAAACCATATATTCAAAAAACAAAATTAGAATTTATTGAAGTAACTCTTCCTCTTTTCCTGCAAAATATTCAAAAAATCCTGAGAAACGCTATATCATCTCGTGTTGAAAGTCTAGCTCAGGCAGGCATCATTAAAATAAAAAGTGCTGATAACTTAAGTATCAAAAAACTACTAGAGATACGCGTAGATGTTGAGCGAAAAGGTGATTTTAAAGCTCGTGCAGACTTGATTTCTGCAATAAGGTTAAGCCACGCGTTGAATCTACTTGAAACCCAGAGCCTAAACTCATTCCTAAAATTCTTCGATAGACTTTCAGAGAGAAATAAAGGCGTTGGTCTTCGTAGGCTACTGGAAGATGCCAATGTAAAGTCAGCATACGAAGCTGTTCTCGGAGCATCAATCATAGGTTTGAAACATCCCAAAATGCACGAATTATCAAACATCCTGAAAACTCTCAAGGAAGGCGAGAAAGCTATAGTTTTCACTAGTTATCGAGACTCTGTTGAAGACATATATCAATGTCTAATATCTGAAAAATTCAAAGCTAGATATCTAATAGGCAAGAGTGGCAAAGGTCAAAATCAAAAAGAGCAATTAAAGACTTTAGACGATATGAAGAAAGGCGTTTTCGATGTGCTGATAGCTACTCAAGTAGGAGAAGAAGGTCTTGATATCGCTGATTGTCGACTTGTGATTTTCTTTGACAACGTTCCAAGTGCGGTTCGGTTCATTCAAAGGCGTGGACGCACGGGCAGGAACGCGCCTGGTAAGGCCGTAATTCTAATTACAAAGGGAACAAAGGATGAAGTTTATTACTGGTCATCAATACGAAAATTAAAAAGTGCTAAGCAAATAGCTTCAAAAATTGAAAAGACAAAGATTTTGAAAAACGGGCCTTTGGATAAATTTATCGACAAAGTAATTGTTTCACCCCTAATTTATGTCGACACGAGAGAATCACTACTTCTGGTAGACGAATTGAAAAAGATAGGCTGCAGGGTTGAGATAAAAGCTCTTCCGGTGGGTGATTTCGTTGCATCTGATGAGGTTATTATTGAACGGAAGACAGTTAATGATTTTGTCAAATCTGTCATAGATGGGCGACTCTTCAGTCAGCTACTGGCTATTCGTGCATCATACAGAAAGCCAATTATTATTATTGAAGGCGATAGAAATAAGGCGGTCGGACTAGGTACAGCCGCTTTGTTCGGAGCTCTTGCGAGTCTGGTTTCAGATTTCCAAGTATCTACTTTTATGTCTGCAGATATGTCTGAAACATGTCAAATGATTTTTCACATAGCTAGAAGAGAACAAATTGAAAAGAATAAAGATATTAGGATAAGAAGTGGAAGAAAACCCACTTCAATGAAAGAAACTCAAAAGTTTATCGTATCTGGGCTACCTGGTGTTAATAATATTCTTGCAGACAGGCTACTTACTGAATTCAAAACTGTTGCTAATACCTTTAACGCTGAAGAAAAGAAGTTAAAGAATGTAGAGGGCATTGGCGATATACTAGCGAAACGAATTAGTGATATCTTGAGAGCAGAATATACGTTAGACGACTAATATCAAACGATTCGAAGTTGACCTTCTAAAAAGAAAACGATGGATTGATATTTATAAAATACTTTCTCGAATTCTCAATTGAAGAGGTCTCCAAAAAAAAGAATTGAATCATAATTTAACAGTTTCGTCATTAGTTATCTCACGACATGATATTATGAGATTATCAACAATAGTCTAAATAGAATAGTCACAAAACTGTCTACCCTAATCTCTTAAATAATCCATGTGTCTAATGACAAGTAGGTGACTAGAAAATGGATTTTTCCGTCTCAAAACTTGATATTATGGATAATCCTTTTGAGATTACTTCCGTAGGTGTTTTCGAAGGAGAAGGTTATATTGGTATTTCTAAAGATGATTCTGTAAATCGACATCTATCAAATATTTTCACTTCAAAAGAATTTGAAGGTAAGAATAAACAGCTTACTTTACTTCACGTTGACCGGAAACAAACAATTAAACGAATATTATTAGTCGGTCTAGGTAAACGTGAGGATTTCACGCTTGAAACTTCACGTATAGCTTCTGGAAAAGCACTGCAGTTCGTAAAGAACTTGGGTTTCCAAAGCTATGCTTCAAAGATCTTTGGTGATAGAAGAAAATTGTCATTGTCAAGTCTGGTCGAAAGCTTCGTTGTAGGATGTGAACTTACGAATTATCAGTTCAGCAAGTATAAAACAATTGATCTTGAGTCTCAAAAGAAAATAAGTAATGTAACTATTTTACTTGAATCAGATGACGAGGCAGATGTAATTAGATCTTCTATTTCAATAGCTCAGATTATCTGTATCGGCGTTAGTCTTGCTAGAGACATATCTAATACACCAAGTAGTGATGCTACTCCCTCTCAAATAGCCGAAGAAGCTATGCGTATATCTCTCGAAAACGGGTTGAATTGTATTGTTCTCGAAGTTAAAGATATGGAAAAGCTAGGAATGGGAGGTTTGCTTAATGTATCAAGGGGTAGTCAGCAGCCTCCCAAATTCGTAATTATTGAACATAAAGGTGAAGCTGATGAAAAACCAATAGTTTTCGTTGGAAAAGGCATAACTTTCGATAGCGGCGGGATTTCCATCAAGCCTTCCGAAAAGATGGAAGATATGAAACACGATAAGTCAGGTGCAGCTTCAATTATCGCACTTATGCAGACCGTTGCTAAGCTCAAGCTTAGACTGAACATAATAGGCGTTGCTCCATTAACGGAGAATTTACCTAGTGGTACTGCATACAAGCCGGGAGACGTTTTGAAGATGTCTAATGGTAAAACTGTTGAAGTTATTTCCACTGATGCGGAAGGCCGTTTGATACTAGCAGACGCCCTTACCTACGTTTCCAAATATGCTCCTCAAGCAGTCATAGATATAGCTACTCTTACCGGTGCTTGCGTTATTGCTTTGGGGAGTGTAGCTACTGGTCTTCTTGGAAATGATGAAGGTCTCAAAAGCAGACTAAAACTCGCAGGGGATATTACCGGAGAACGTGTTTGGGAATTGCCCTTATGGGATGAGTATAAGGATCAAATCAAAAGTGAAATTGCCGATATGAAGAATGTCGGAGGAAGACCAGGTGGGACTATTACCGCAGCTTCCTTTTTAAGTAATTTCGTGGATTATCCATGGGCTCATCTAGATATATCTGGAACGGCTTGGACTCAGGAAGGCACACCTGACAGACCCTATCTTCCAAAAGGAGCTTCAGGTGTAGGAGTTAGATTGTTTGTAGAATTGCTTAGAAACTGGCGTACAACAAAATAACACATTATTAATTAACTTCTGTTACCAATTTCGAATCATTAATAGTTGACATTGGGCGTTATTTTCAAGAATTGTGAATTCAGAAATGGGTTCAAGCAATACGTTGACATGATCAAATAGTTAGGACTTATCAACCATAGAATATATACCAGAAATGGCCCTTCACAGGAAGTCTTAAAGAAAAATGATTGAATGAACAAATGAAACCATCATAATTTCGCCAAATAATTTTTCTAAAATACTATCATCACCTTCACATTAATTTGAAGATAAGATTATTATAGATAAGTTCTAACCTGAAGATGTAGTGCGGGGGGTGTCAAGTTGAAATATAAAATGGTTCTTTCGATTTTTATAACTCTATTACTAGTATTACAACTACAATACATCAAACCTACTTTTGGCGCTGATGAGATACCTGTAGATTGTTATCATCCTACTGGGTGGTTCGCTTCTGAATCTTTACTAAGTAAACCATCAATTACTTATGATATTGAGCCGTTGAAGAAAACTGGAAATGTAACCGTAAAGGAACCTTCAGTTTTGTATAGATCGCACTATGACGATAGAATAGGTGTCATACTAACACCATTGGAGATATTTGAAGAAAAAGGACTTGATATAAGATTCCAACTTCCAACTAAAGTTGTTACTAATACAACAAACTACATTAAGGCTTCAAAAAATGATTCTGTTACTATAATTGCCCTCGATTTAATGAAAGGAAGAGATTTTGATTGGGTATTAGACCTTGATTACCGACCAAATACAATTGACGGTCCTCCTATACAAGTCTCAAACTTAACCAAGGCCAATCTAAAAATAACAATTATCCCCACTATCAATGAAACTCTTCCAGGAGCTTTAATACACCTTGAAGTAAGGGACGCCACCTCTATTAGAGAATCAGACTTGTCTGAGTTCTCTAGAATATTTGATGCAATCGGGTATCCTACGAGTTTTGAAACCTTCAGTAAAGGATTGCAATTCACCAGCTTGTCAAGAACAACTCAAGATTTAGCATCAGCATTAGATATTCAGCCTCACGAGTTTAAATGGGATGAAGCGATGAAGATGGAGTTAAATTGGTTAATCAAGAACCGTTTAATCAAAGGACTTTCAAATCAAGATATTGAAGAATTGTCCGCGTTAGCACCGTATGCATGGGGGGAACACAATTTCAAATCTAGATATTACCAAGATAAATGGATTCTTGGAATCAACGAAGACATGATAAACGCAAACTATACCCGTGAATATACAGGTCCTCCAAATTGTCAAGGATTTCAATCAACTCTTCTTCCAATTTCGCATATTACTGATTTCAACATAACAAACAACCCTTTAGACATCTTAACTGAACAAACAGTAGCCGGTCAAGCTATCAGGGTATTGATCGTTGCAGGATTTATAATAGTAATAGGCGCATTCATTTTCCTCTGGCGAAGAAAACGTAGAAAGAATCCAAAAGAATAAAAACTTGGATAAATTCCAGCTATTATTTCTATTAAGGAGATTCTATGAACTAATCTACAGTTGGTTTACTTATCAAGTTCCAACTCAGATATTTGTTCTCTTTCTCTTTCAGCGTACGGGATGTACCTATAAGATTTGTATCCTATGAAAATCATCAATGCTCCAACAAATCCAACCACAAGCTTTTGGAAGGGTGTTTCACCACTTACTTCTCCCAAAGCTGGGTCTGGTCCTAATTGTATATGAAATGGGAAATTTTTCACAAAGAATACTGCATATATAATTACAATGACTCCAATAGCTGCAGATAATATTCCTAATATTTTAAATGTTTTTCGAGTGGAAAATATTGACAAGTTATTACAACCTATTGATTAAAAATAAACATTACTTATATCCTTTTTCTATATCTTTAAACCATAGGTGACTTGTTTTTCGTTTCGTATTATCCGCGAAGGGGTTTGTTGATATTTTGACCTATCACGTATCTTTTTTGCGTGTTTTTTTATACTAACTTATTCTATGACGATAACTATTGGATTTTGAGAACAGCCCAGATTGCCAGAACAATGTTACTTTAAATATTTTAGGTTACTTCACACAGGATGATTGCGTCTTCGCAATGTCTCTGGAAGCATATAACATATTCAATTCAAATTGTATCTGCGATTAATAGTCTTAGCTGAACCATTACGTTAATGTGGGATCTGATAAAATCATCAATAAGATTAATACAATTCACAAATTATTCAAAATAAAGCAAAGTGATTCTTGGGCTTAGTCCCATAACTCTAACAATCCCTAACGAAATCTTGAGGTAATTTCTATGTCACGCATAGTTAAGCTAGTTATGGGACGAAGCCTGATTCTTGTGCTTTGTTGGATAACTATGGATTTCGCAATCCTTACGATGGATAAACTATAACAGATGAGCAATATCGTCATCTGACTTCTAATGTGCTAACTGATAACGTCTCCTTTTGACAGCAAAAGCCGGTTATCCAACAAAG